>JBNKOV010000018.1:0-19905 GCA_050294955.1 Holophagae bacterium | reverse complement strand
TCATTATGCCGGAACGTTCTTTAAGGCAAGGATGGTGCGCTTGCGGACTGGGTTCTCATCGGGGAAAACGGTCCTGGTTTTGGAGATTCTGAGAAATGAAGGCTAAACAGGCTCCTTTGAATTGGTGGTGTAGAGCGCCTTTCTGATGTACTCCAAAAACGTCGAGCCCATTTCGGCTAATGCCATGGGCGTCGTTTTAAGCTTCCTTTTTTTGGAAACCCTTTAGGGCCATAGGACGTATATGAAATTTGCCTCATAATGCTAAAGGCATTCCGAGTTTTGCCCGGAATCGGGTATAATGGCATTATCAAGATGTGTCGGGTTGCTTATGCGGAGTTCTACCCCAATGCCAATTCTTACTTTAATGGATCGCGTTAAGAAAAAATACGCAGATCAGCCTCATCCCTTTATCAACAAGAATCTTGCACTCAGGCGCAGTTATCTGACTGGTGTGGCGATGCAGGCTTATGCGGACGGCTCGGTCAATGAAGAGGAACAGAAACTGTTCTTGAAAATTGCGGACGCCTTTGGTATTTCGTCGGTTATGGCGGAAGAAATCCTAGCGCGTGCAATGCATAGCAGCGAGGAAACCGTTCTGGAAATCAGGGAGAACCTGATTGATTCCAAATACAAATATTATTTCATTCTGGACCTTCAGATTATGGCTCACCAGGATTCAGAAGTGAAGCCCGTTGAGCTTAAGGTTATCGAACGCTTTAGCGAACTATTGGAGATAGACGGCGAGGATTGCAGTTTTCTCACCGAGTTGGCTGCTGCGCTTGTGGAAAAAGATCCTTCTGTAAAGGAGCGCTGGGTAAGCGGGTTTTTCGATAAGATGCGGGTGGAGCCTTCCGATTTTGTTTATTACACCAGCGACGATAATTTTAAGAAATAACTCTCAGGACCCTAAATCTTGATTATTTTCCCACCTGTCATCCTTCTGGGATTGGCCGTTCTGTTCTTTCTGGCAGGTTTGGGGTTCGCGCTGCTTCTGCGAAAAAGAGGGTTGCGGATAATGGGCGCGCGTCATCGCCTGCGAGGAAAACATGCAGAGATTGACGCTGCTCAGCTTTTGGAGTCTGAGGGGTTCCGAATTTTGGAGGTGGAGCCTCGCATTCGACATGCGCTTTATGTGAACGGCGAACTCACGAACTTTGAAATAACCCCTGATTTTCTGGTGGAAAAGGATGATCAACCCTATGTTGTTGAAGTGAAGCGGGCCAGCGGTGGGATTCACAATGCGGCTGTCAGGCGTCAGGCCTTGGAGTATATGGTGGCGGCCAACTTGCCCTGCTTATTGGTGTTAATGCCAGAGGGAGATATGGATCTGGTGGAAACTGAGGCTTTTTTTGAGGGAAATAGCTGATTGGAACACCGGTCATGGTCAACCGATTCGTGAAGCCTGTTAATGTAGGGCGGGTCGAACCTTTTGGGCGCGCATGGTCTGGGCTTCAAGGCGGAGCCAGTGGTCCAGCCTTTCCGCAACTTCCTCTTCTGGGAAGTATTCACGGGCCAGGTTTGGAAAAAGCTCGGCGTGATTGGCTTCCGATTTGCTTAAACGCTCGTAGAAATTCTTCATTTCTGGGTTTGTATGATGTTGGGCCACAAGGGCAAAGCGTTCCACGCCTCGGGCCTCAACCACGCCGCCCAGAAGGAGACGGTCCAACAGCCGTCCCCGGCGATCGGTGCTGAGGTGTTGTAGGAGCTCGTGAATGTAGGGATCCTTCTCGTCCCGTTCCCACACAAGCTCCCGTTCGTGGATGAGGCGCATCACTTGTTGGTAATGGAGTAACTCTTCTCTTGCCAATGCAATAAGCGGAATGTGCAGCGCAAATTTGTCGGGGTACTGAACCACAAAAGAAACAGCCATGGCCGAGGCTTTACGTTCGGCGGAGGCATGGTCCAGCAGGAATCGATCAAATTGGCTCATGACCGTTTCAATCCATTGGGGCGGTGACGAAGCCAGCAAGGTCACTGGTTTTGTCAGGGCGGAATCACTCATTTCGGGTCTCCAATTCAGATAGCGCGAGACCAGCCGAAAATATCTGGTTTGCGGCCATCTTGGATGGCGGTTAATGCATCGCGAAGTTTGAGCGTATTGGGGCCAACCTCGCCAGATCCAAACTGATATTCCTTTCCATGATAAACGATGGAGCCTACGCCAGCCAGAACTGCCGCAGTGCCGGAAAGCGCTGCTTCTCCACCTTTTGTCCATTCAAGAACCTGGTTGATGGAAATATCGTCTTCAATAACTTCATACCCCATTTCTGCGCCCAGACGCAAAATGGAATCCCGAGTGATGCCGTGGAGGAAGCTTGAGTCCAGTTTCTTGGTGAGGATCTGGCGGTCGTTGATAAGAAGGAAGTTGGCGGCCCCGGTTTCCTGAACATCGCCGCCTGGAGCGAAGAGAACCTGATGGGTTCCAAATTGGGCTTTGGCCTCTTGAATGTGATGAAGGGCCGATGCGTAATTTCCGCCCGTTTTGGCAATGCCAAAATCGGGAGAGGTGCGCATATGAAGATCGTCGAGCAGGAGTTTCAGCGGGGTAAGACCGCCAGCAAAATAGTCGCCTACCGGAGACAGGAGGATATACAGCATGGCCTCATTGGATGGAGCCGCTGCTGCGCCAATGCTGGGCATGGTCCCCAGAAGCGTGGGTCTTACGTAGAGTGCGCCGGGGTGATCGGGGATCCAGTCGCGGCATTCTCTCACCAGATCGATGATCATATTTTCAAGCAGGTCCGCTTCGGGCACTGGCAGGTAGAGCAGTTGAGCGCTGGACTGCATGCGACGAATATGCTGGTCTAATCGGAAGGTGTGGTCTGTGCCGTCGTTCCAGCGATGAATTTTGAGACCTTCGAAACAGGTGCTGGAATAGTGCAGGCAATGGGTGGCCGGGTGCAATTCTAAAGGCTTGAGAGGTTGGATCTCAAAAGGGGACCACTCATCGTTTTGAAAGCGGGCAACGGAAATTTTATCGGCGAACACGGTTCCGAAAGTGGACTTTACGGCCGCTTCAACTTCTTTTCTCATGCTAATCCTCCGAAATAGGTGGCGGGGTCTATTGGGTCGACCATGATTTTGTCGAACTTTCTGAGTTGGACCTGGCCTGGGGGAGCGCCTCGCCTTTTTGATACGTTTTTGCAAGTAGTAAAATGAACAGCCACCTTGCCGCCTTGCCGGGCCTTACTGAAGAAGGCGGCCAGGCCAGCTCCGACCCGCTTCACCTCTCTGGGGCAACGGTCTGGAGATTGGCCATGTCGGGCAACTACATGGGAACCGGGCATTCCCGCCACATGGAACCAGAAATCTGCCGGTTTCCCAATCTTAATGCTGAGCCGGTCATTGTCGCGGGCTGTTTTTCCAACCAATACTTCCCAGCCTTCCGGCATGGCGTAGGTTCTGATGCCTTCCTGGTCGCTCATAGGGTTTGGCCTACTTTTGCTTTGTCTTCAATGATCTCCGTAGCCGGGTGATCTCGCAGCAATGCCTCAATTCGTTCCTTGAAGCCGCGGAACCGGATGTTCACACCCTCTTCCGTATGGTCGCTGTGCAGGATCTGCCCATAGTCATTGAGGTGATAAAAATCATTGAGATGTTGATAGGAAAGGAACAGTTTACAAACGCGGAGCCGGTCCTTAAACCGGTTCACGACAAAGTTTCGAATATCGTCCAACCCGGTTTTCTTCAGAGCCGATAAGAACAGAGCGTCGGGATAGCTGCGCTTGAGACTTTTCAGATCCAAGCGAGGAACACTATCTATTTTGTTGAAAACCAGGACAATGGGGATATCTGTGTCTACCAGGGACTGGATCACGCCATCCACCGCTTCCTTCAGTTCATCCAGGTGGGGGTGAGATGCGTCAATGACGTGGAAGAGCAGGTCGGCCTCGCGTACTTCCGTCAATGTGGACTTGAAAGAGGCAACCAGATCGTGGGGCAGCTTGCGGATGAAACCTACTGTGTCTGTTAGGACCACCTTCAGCACAGGATCTACGTGCCATAATCGTGAGGTTGCGTCCAGGGTTACGAAAAGACGGTCGTCAGCTTCCACGTTTGCTTTGGTTAATTGATTCATGATCGTGGACTTGCCAACGTTGGTGTAGCCCACCAGCGCAATGTTGATCAAATTCTTGCGCTGCTTTTTTCGGGTATGACGGCTAATCTCAAATCGGTTGAGCTGTTTTTCAAGCTTCTGCATTTTCCGACGCGCGATTCGGCGGTCAACTTCCAACTGCTTTTCGCCCTCGCCGCCGCGAATGCCCGTGCCGCCGCCTTGCCGGTGCAAGTGGGACCACATTTTCTTCAATCTGGGCAATTCGTACTTCATGCGGGCAAGATCCACTTGCGCGTGCGCTTCCCGGGTTTTGGCGCGCTCCATGAAAATACTGAGGATAACAAAGGTGCGGTCGTAAATGGGCGCCGGCAGTAATTTATCCAGGTTTCGCTGCTGTGACGGGGTTAGTTCATCGTCAAAAACCACGGCGCTTAAAGACTCATTCACCACGAGATTATGGATCTTTTCCACCATGCCGCTGCCTACAAAGGTAGCAGTATCTGGCTTTTCCCGTTTTTGAACAAGCCTGAATTTGGCGTTCATGTCCAAATTTTTGGCCAATAAAGCCAGTTCGTCGAGATACTCCTCAACTTCCCAGGCATTGTCCTGGGGCCGTTTGATACCGATCAGAACAACGTCCAGCATGAAATCCTTATGTTTAAAAGTGAGTTCTGGGGTCAGGCAGTCCTCTTCTCAGAGCACTGCCTCTATTCTACCCCAAAACACCGCGCTTTAGCCAGCCTCACGGGCCTCAATTTACATAAGTCCCGAGTTTCCGCGTGAGGCGGGTTGGTTTTTATTTGACCTTGTTCTTCTTCCAGGCCTTTTCACGCTCTGAAATGTCCAAGATCGTTTTTCTCAAGCGAATGTTTTCCGGCGTTACTTCCACCAACTCATCGTCTCGGATCAGCTCGAGCGCATATTCCAAGCTCATGGGAGGCACTGGTGTGAGAACCACGGCGTCGTCTCTTCCGGAAGCACGAACGTTTGTGAGTTTCTTACCCTTGGAGACATTCACGTTTAAGTCGTTTTCACGGTTGTGGATGCCTACAATCATTCCGCCATAGACGGGAGTCGCGGGTCGTACCAGCAGCGTGCCTCTGGGTTCCAGGTTGAACAGGGCGTATGCCATGGCGTCGCCCGTCCTGTCTGCAACCAGGGAGCCGGTTTGACGGGATGGGAAGTCGCCGCGATACAGCTCGTAACCTTCCAGGTAGGAGTTCATAACGCCCGTGCCTCGGGTGTCGGATAGGAATTCGTTTCGGTAGCCAATCAAGCCGCGAGACGGGATGGAAAACTCCAGGCGAACCCGGCCTGTTCCATGGTTGACCATATTGACCATGCGGCCTTTTCTCATGCTCAACTTTTCGGAAATAATGCCAACATGGTCTTCCATGCAATCCACATACAAATGCTCGATTGGCTCGTGGACCTGGTTGTCTACCTGGCGATAGATAACCGTTGGTCTGCTGACGCTTAATTCATAACCCTCGCGGCGCATGGTTTCGATGAGAATGGCCAGTTGAAGTTCGCCTCGGCCTTTTACCAGGAAGCTTTCTCCATCTTCGGAAAGCTCCATCTGAATGCCCACATTTCGCAGGGTCTCTTTTCTGAGACGTTCTCTAATTTTGGGGGACTGAACGTGTTTGCCTTCTCGACCTGAAAATGGCGATGTATTGGGGCCGAAGTGCATGGATACGGTAGGTTCATCGATGCATATGCGCTTCAGGGCCTTGGGCGCTGCTTTGGAGCAGATGGTGTCGCCGATGTGAACGTCTTCGATCCCTGAAAGAATGACAATATCGCCAGGCATGGCTTCGTCCGTTTCCTTCAGCTCCAGGCCTTCATAACATTGGAGGCTGGAGATGCGCAGGGGAATGGCCTTGTTTTCTTCGTTGATGCATACCAACTGCTCGCCTTTGCGAACAGAGCCGTTATGGACCCGGCCAATAGCAAGGTTGCCCAGGTAATCGGAGTAGCTCAAGTCGGAAACCAGCATTTGGAAGGGTTCTTCCGGGTGGAATCCAGGTCCGGGAACCTGATCAACGATTAAATCGAAGAGTACTTTGAGATCTTCCCCTTTCTCTTCAAGGGTTTCCTGGGCAATGCCATCTCTGCCAATGGCGTAGAGTACGGGGAAATCAATTTGATCGTCGTGGGCGTCAAGGTCGATAAACAGATCGTAAACTTCGTCCAGCACTTCTTCGATCCGTGCGTCCTGGCGGTCGATTTTGTTGACGACAACCAAAATTTTCAGGCCAGCGTCCAAGGCCTTTTTTAATACAAAACGGGTTTGAGGCAGGGGTCCTTCGGATGCGTCCACCAACAGGATTACTCCGTCTACCATCATGAGCGCTCGCTCAACCTCACTGCCGAAATCAGCGTGGCCCGGAGTGTCCAGGACATTGATCTTCACGCCTTTATAAATAACCGAACAGTTTTTCGCAGAAATGGTGATGCCCCGTTCTTTTTCCAGGTCCATGTTGTCCATGACCCGATCTTCTACGGTTTGGTGGCCCGAAAATAGACCGCTCTGCTTGAACATGGCGTCCAGTAGGGTGGTTTTTCCATGGTCAACATGGGCGATAATCGCAATATTTCTCAGTTTCTCGTTTCTTTCCAACTGGCTCAATGTCCTGACCTCATGTGCATGAGCGCCCCTTCTTTGGGCTCTCCATTTTTTTCAAGGAATGGTGTTTCCTGGTTGTGAGTCCGTTCACGGCGTGAAAAGCAAAAATCCGGACCCAATCTTGCCGAACCCGAGAAGATATCACAATCGTTTCTTGGGGTCAAGCTGTTGCTTATTCCTTATGGTGACCAAAATATCGTTTATTTTCGAGAGCTGCTTCATGATCTCGCCTGAATGTCCTTTGAGTTTACGGCCGCTGAGGCGTCGTTCTTACTTGTTCTGGTGCTTCGTTGTTTTCTTTTGGTTTGTTATTTTTGTGTTATTGACGAAACAAAATATACTTTTTGTCGTCTAATAGCTGTGTTGTGTGGTTTTCCCAATGGGAGAGCTTAAGCAAGCGTGGGTTTTCTGCGCAACAGGCCCGGAAATGGCCGGGAAAAAAATTAGGATGTGCTCCCTGGGGTAAGGGAGCATGAAGGAGCTGATTGAACATGAGGAATAGAAATTCAATTTTAGGTATGTGTCTACTGTTGACATTTAGCATGGCGTTGTTTGCCAATGAAAGAGAGGCGTCTTCAAGAAGCCTTTATTTTGAAGCGGTTGCGAAAGAGGCTTCTGCTGAGGGATCCAAGATCCTGCTGCTGACCCGCGTAAATGGGCAATATCTCACGCAGGAACGCTTCACCCTTGAATCGGATAGCGATGTTGCATTGCTTGAGTTATTCGCAAGCCGCCCCGATGTGAAGGATGGCCTGCTGGCTATGGGACGGGAGAAGAATCTGGTGGAGTTCGTTCTTCTCTGGGAAGAAGGAAGGTCTGAGGTCTTTGGTCTTGACTATGTGCTCGCTTCTGGAGCAGGGAATGATTATTCCCGCCAGCCAACTATGACCAGTCATCATGTCATGATGACTGGGGAAGCCAGGGCTCTTTTTGGAGAAGCGAGCAGAGGCCTGGCTTGTGAAAGCGGCTGTGATGATGAGTGGGATGATTGCATAGGATATAGTGGCGGCCAGGATCCTGCAGAAGTCGAGTTTTGTGATTGGATTTGGCTGCAATGCTGGAATTACTGTGATTCGGACGATGATACAGTAATCAACCGGGATGACAATTGTGTTTACACCGCAAATACCAATCAGGTCGATTGTGATGGAGATGGCAAGGGTGACGCTTGCGACAACGATCATACAAGCACGGAGGAGTATTGGGGCGAATGGATCTATATCGGGGAAACCGATGTGACTGTATGCGAAAACGGCACTTTATATTACATCGTTGAAGACAATTACAAAAAGCACAAATACAGAAAAGTATTCGATGTATGCACCAATCAAGTAATATCAATAACCATCATCGACACTAAATACAAAAAGGAAGAGGTAACTCGACTGGCAATTCGCCCCTGTTAACGCTTACTTTCAATGTGTTGAGTAATAGACCCGCCGAATTGATTTCGGCGGGTTTTTCAAGTTGCGCTCCATTACTCTCTGGATTCGGGGGTTACTTCCAATGAAACTTGCTCAGATCCCCGCATCACGACCAGTTTGGTTGGTTGACCCACCTTAAGCGCTTCAATTGCATAGGTATAATCGTAGATGTTTTCTACCTTCTTACCGGCCAGCTCTACGATGATGTCGCCCCCAAGCACACCGGCTTTTTGAGCCGGACCACCTTTTGTTACGCCAGAGAGTTTAACCCCTTTAACGTCGCCCTGAGCGTAATCAGGAACGGTGCCCAGGTAGGCTCGCATGAGGCCGCGACCTTTGGATTTTGGTTTCTCCATTTCCACGTATTCGGGTTCTGTGTCTGAGACAACCAGGCCGCGGGCCACAAGGCTCATAAATCGAACCACATCCTTCATGCCCTGGTAATTGATTTTGTCCGCCGTATCTCGTGGAGAATGGTAATCCTCGTGAGAGCCTGTGAATGCGGCCAGAATGGGGACCCCTCGCAGGAAAAAGGATGTTGCGTCTGTGGGTAGGTAGCTGTCCTGTTGGGTGACTATAGAGAGGCCAACAGGCGCATTGCGTTTTTCTACTTCACCTGCCCAATAGGGGCTGGATCCCAGGCCTTGGACCACCAGATTCTCGTTCAACCTGCCGATCATGTCCATGTTCAGGTAGGCGGCAATTTTGGAACGCAGCGGCTCGGTCGTTTTGACGCCGGGGTAGTGGTTGACGTAGTAGTTGGAACCCAAAAGTCCCAGCTCTTCGCCTGACCATGCTCCAAACAAAACGTCCCGCTTCATCTTCAGCTTGCCTGAATTTTTTAAGTCCGTCAGGTATTGGGCAATCTCCAGCATGCCAGATACGCCAGACGCGTTGTCATCGGCGCCGTAGTGGATCTGATTTTGTTCATCGTCGCGTGCGAGGGAACCGCCCCCTGCGCCTCGACCCAGGTGATCCACATGTGCGCCGATCATAAGGGCTGGTTCATTGGAACCGCTTTTCAATCTTGCAACAACATTGCGGCCCCAACGCTTTTCTTGGAGAATCTCCACAGACACATCCAAGGTAGTATTCTCAAGCTCAAAACCCATAACCATATCGCCAGAGTCCAGGGATTTCTGAAGGGAGCCCAGGTCTTTGCCGTTCGCCGAGAGCAGGTCTTGCGCGAGTTGGTTGGAAATGCTGAGCGCTGATATGCTGATGGGAGCTTGAGAGGTGTCGAAGGCCATTTTCACCAGCTCTTCTTTGACATCTGCATGAGGGCCACTAACTACGAGCAGTCCCTTTGCGCCAAGGTCACGGGCTTTCATGGCTTTGTAACGTAGCGAAGCAAAGGGGTTTAAATGTTGGCGGCGTTCTGGACTCATGTCTGCGGGAAGATAGCGAAACACCAGCAACCACTTGTCTTTAATGTCTAAATGGACAAAAGAATCATATTCTTCAAACTCCCCTTCGGCGGGGGCTTGGATGCCGTATCCTCCGAACACCACTCCTGCCGAGCCGGCGTCGCCTGAGTTCGAAAACGCCAGGGGGCGCCAGGCCGAATCAACTTCGTAGGATTTTCCTTTTAACGAAAGCCGGTTGCCTTCACCCAGGGAGACGCCTGCTGTGAAGGAGAATTTTTGGAACCAGGATCCATCGTCTCCTGCTGGTTCCAGGTTGAGGGCCTTGAAAACAGAGGCCACATATTCGGTTGAACGAATTTCGCCTTTTGTGCCCGTCATCCGGCCTTCCATGGCCTCGCCGGCCAGGATTTCTACATGTTCCTTTAAATCATCCAGGTGAATGCCTTTATGAGTCCCAGACAGATCCGCCTTGGCCAGGTTTTGCGCGCCATCATCCAGGCCCAGGAGTTTTAGAGCGGCTTCGTGATTCCAGCCAGCCATATGAATTTGAGACGTGCCAGACCGATTGGTGGTCCAGGCCAGTTTGTTTCCGTCGGGGGAGAACACCGGGAGACCGTCAAATCCGTCGGTGTCGGTCACGCGAACGGGCTTGCTTGCGCCGTCTTTGTCGATCAAGTAAAGCTCAAAGTTGGCGAATCCGTGGACATTGGTCGTGAAAATGAGGTACTTGCCTGACGGGTGGAAATAAGGCGCCCAGGACATGGCTTGAAGGGAGGTCAGTTTTCTTTGATTCGAGCCATCTATGTTCATGGAATAAATTTCGGCAGTGGCGCCGTCCGGTGAAAATCGACGCCAGCAAATCTGCTTGCCGTCGGCGCTGAAGAAGGGTCCCCCATCGTAACCTTTTGAGGTCGTGAGTTGTTTCAAGTTTGATCCATCGGCTTTCATGATGTAGATATCGTTCATGTAGGCGGGATCCAACTCGAAAGCTTCTTTATCCTTCTTGCTCAACTTCTCGGTATAGCCGGCGCGGTTGGAGGCAAAGGCAATCCACTGACCATCTGGGGACCACGAACCTTCAGCGTCATAGCCATGGGCGTTCGTCAGGCGGGTCGTCTTTCCCGTATCAAGGTCCTTTTGTATAAGATCGTATGTGGGGTCATAATCCCAGGCGTAGCGACGCTCTTTTCCAGAAGCTCTAAAATCCAATTCTTCCTTTTGTTTCTTTTTTGCATCCGGATCTAATTCGGTGGAAGCATAGAGGGCAAGATTTTTTGATGGATGCAGCCAGGCGCAGGTGGTTTTTCCATGACCTGGAGATACGCGGTCCACATCACCCGTTTCCAGGTCCATGACATAGATCTGATAGAAGGGGTTGTCGTCTTGGCGTTCGCTTTGGAAAATGAGTCGGGAACCGTCTGCGCTAAAGTAACCTTCCCCAGCCCGTTTCCCTTCAAAAGTGAGCCGCCGCTCCTTGGAAATAAGCAAAGATTCATTTTGGGAAAAAGCGAATAAGCTCCAGCATGCCGCCCACAAAAAAAGAATTAATTTAGTATTCATCAATGAACTCCTGGGTCGTTATCAAAATCGTCCTAGAGAACTCTATAACCTGAGGCGCTTTCTGTCAACTAAAGGCGTGCTGTCACTGACTGTTGCTGGGGGTTTTTCTGGCATTTCAATTATGCGACCTCAAAAGCCTCTGGCCGTTTAACAGTGAGGGCGTTGGATTGAGGCGTCTCTTTCCTGGCCCAGTCTGGGCAGAGTCGGTCTAGCATGCATGTCCTTCAATTTTCATGGGCCATTTCATGATTTTTGACTCGAGTGCGCACAGTACGACGGTCTATGCCCAGAAGACGTGAAGATTCCTGGTAACTGCCGCATTGGTTATATACCAGAAAACAATAGTGATTTAGTAGTTCATCGGCTGTCAACTGTCTCTCAAGGAGCGCGCTGCTGAAATCATTTCCTGAGCTGGGTATGTTGGGTTTGTAGGCGCCCCTGATTAGGATGTTTCTGACGCATTGCTCCAGCTCCCGAACATTGCCTGGCCAAGAGTAGGAGCGGCCCAGATTTGCATTGACCCATGTCAGTACTTCGTTGCTTAGCTGGCCCGCTTCCTCTTCGCCTGCTATTCTTTTGGTCATGAACCCAACGAGTCGTTCCAATTCGCCATAGTCGTCGTCTAGCCTCTCCTTCAGTGAGGGCATGGTTATCTGGTCAGAACACAGTCTGTAGAAAAAATCTTCTCTAAACCGGCCCGATGCAATTTCTTTAGCTAAGTTCCTGTTGGTGGCGGCGATGATCTTTCCCTGAAACCTGATCTCGGCAGCTTCGCCAAGTCGCTGAAATGTCCTATTTTGGAGGACGCGTAGCAGTTTGACCTGGATGTCTGAGTCCACTTCTCCAATTTCATCCAAGAAGACTGCCCCCAGAGGCGGGCATAGCTCCAAGTAGCCCTTGTGGTCTGAATGCGCACCGGTAAAAGCGCCTCTCCGATGGCCGAACAATTCCGATTCAATGAGGGTTGGCGAGAGCGCTGGCAAGTGAAGCGGGAAAAATGTATCTTCAAAATCAAGTACAAAGGCGGAGCGATTTTCATCAAAATCAATATAGCGAGATCGTCCAATTGCCTCGGCCACCAGGTCTTTTCCTGTACCTGACAGTCCAGTAATGATGGTGGCGATATCGCTCATGCGAGCGTATAGTGACCTTTGATATCGCGCCATGTTATGAGTGAAGATGGAATGCCATACCTCGGCTCGTAAGCGCGCTACTGGCAAGGAACCCCCGATGATAAAATCGAAAATATAATGAAAGGCGCGGCGAACCTGGAAGAATATGGCAAACAAATGGCCGGGCTCAAAAACAGGCCCAGTCTTTGACGGCGTCTTCAGAAAATGTTCGTAGTCTTTTTTGAAGCTTTTGAAGTAGTCAACTCGGCAGTTGTGCGTCCTTGCTTGCATAATCGTGTTGTAGAATTTCCCTTCGTATTGATAATAAAGGCGATAATAAACCAGATTTCTATAAAGCCCCCATTCTTGTTTGCCAGGTTTTGCGCCATCCACAAGTCTTTGTTGTAGGCTATCTGTTAAGTTTTCAACTTCTTGCTGGATTCGGGCGACATTGGGGTTCCATTCCCTTTTCTTTCTTGCATGCCAAACCTGATCTCTTTCCTTGTAATCTTTGCCCAACACTTTTCTTTCGAGTGAAATGCGTTCAGGTAAAAAGGGGTTGGTGTCATTGAGCTGTGCTAAAAGAGAAACGATTTCCTGTTCATTGTCTGATTTAAAAAACATGTTTTCTGTTTTACCTCCCAGTTCAGGCGCCTTCTGGCGGAATATTGTACATGGTGTGAGTGTATTTTGTACATAGTGTGCAGGCGCTATTTTAGGGCATGAGCTGTTGACGGTCATGTAAGTCACTTGTATTGAGCATGCTTGTGGTTTTTTGAAAGTTTGGCACAACATCTGCTTTTTAAGGAGTGGAGCTTTGAAACGGAGGTTGCTCATGTATAGAATTAAGATTTTACTTTTTGGGTTGGCAGTATTCACCGGCTTGTGGTCCTTTGCGACAGGCACATTAAAACCAAAGGGTTCGGGCTATGAAGCCATTCGCATTCAAGACCACCAGGTAGACGTGGTCATTAATAATGGATTTTCCAGAACCGAAGTTAATCAAACTTTCTTTAACCCCAACGATGTGGATCTGGAGGCAACATACGCTTTTCCAGTCCCCAAGGGGGCCAGCTTATCCGAGTTCACCATCTTCATAGGAGAAACGGAAATCAACGGCGAGGTTCTTCCTCTTCCAAAAGCTCGGCAAATCTATGAGGAAGAGCGAGACGCTGGAAATGACGCTGGTCTTGCCACAAAGCAAGGTTTCCAAAACTACGAGTTTCAGGTATCTCCAGTGAGAGCAGGCGACTCTACCAGAATCCGTTTTGTGTACTACCAACCAGTATCTATTGAAATGGGCATTGGACGTTATCTCTATCCTCTGGAGGACGGAGGCACAGATGAGTTGGCCCGTAATTTCTGGGAATCCAATTCCAAGGTTGAGGGAGGCCTCAACTTTAACGTTACTCTGAAATCGGCATGGCCCGTTACTGATGTAAGAATGCCTGGGTTTGAAGGCAAGGCCCAAGTTGACCGTTTGGAGAGCGGTGAAATAAAAGCTACTTTAAATTTGCAGCAGACGACTCTTGAACGGGACCTGGTCTTTTACTACAGATTGGAGGATGATCTCCCCGGTAGGATGGAGGTTCTTTCCTATCGTGCAGATTCAAGTAAGCCAGGAACTTTCATGATGATTCTAACCCCAGGACTCGACCTTCAACCGCTCAACAGGGGAATAGACTATGTTTTTGTTTTAGATAACTCTGGAAGTATGGACGGCAAGCTGAAAACCCTTGCCGATGGCGTGGCTCGAACGCTCGGGAAATTAAAGGCTCAAGACCGATTTCGAATTGTGCTTTTCGCGGGATCGGCCGACGAACTCACCCATGGGTGGGTTGATGTAACGCCAGAAAACGTTGAGGCAACCATTGAGGCGGTTAGAAACATCTCAACAGCAGGTGGTACAAACCTCCACTCGGGCTTGAAGTTGGGTTTGAAAAACCTGGACAGCGATAGGGCAACGACCATGATTCTCGTAACGGATGCAGTTGCAAACGTGGGTGAATTGAACCCTGCCGCCTATAAGAACTCATGGCGACCTATGATATCAGGTTTTTCGGGTTTCTTTTGGGCAACAATGGCAATTGGCCTTTGATGAAGACGATCTGCGACGCGAGCGGCGGGTTCTATAGCTCAGTTTCCAATGCTGACGATATTTTGGGTCAGATCATGTTGGCTAAAAGCAAAGTGACCTTTGAATCTCTGCATCATGCGGATTTCAAGTTGAGCGGTGTGAACACCTTCGATACCACGCAAGACTTTTCGACTAAAATCTATCGTGGCCAGCAATTGGTCATTTTTGGGCGGTACTTGGAAGGGGGCAAGGCGAGAGTCAGGCTGAAAGCAAGTTTGACTGGTGAAGATAAAAAATACGAAACATCTTTCGAGTTTCCCGAGCTGGATGACGCTAACCCAGAACTGGAGCGCCTTTGGGCTATGAGCTTCATTGAGGATCTGCAACAACGGAGAGATGAAGGCGTATTGAATGAAAATGAGGCCAGAGACGCTATTGTAGATTTGGGGGTCAATTACCAAATTGTGACTGATGAGACTGGCATGGTCGTCCTCTCAGACCAACAATTCGAGGCTCGGGGCGTGGAGCGGAAAAATCGGGAAAGGGTTGCCATAGAAAACGCGGCGTACATGGAAAGAGCTGCACGACAGGCCGCAAATAATAGGGTAGACGCCAACCAGCCTATGTTCAACAAAAATGCGCCATCTTTCAGCGGAGGCGGCGGTGGTGGTTCAATGGACCCCTTCTCTGCCTTGTTGACCCTGGTGCTTGCCGGCCTTGCCCTGGCGGCCTGGAAGTGGAAACTGTAAATTGCTTCTCTCTCCCTCGAAGGGTCCTGCCCCTTTTCCAAAGGGGTGGGGCCATTTTTTTACGGAGGTTTCGTTATGTCCCGAGAATCTACTGAGAAACAACCGGTTACAATGATCCTTGCGCTCTCTGCCATGGCTCTGCTTCTGTTCCTGTATCCAGGAGCAGGGTCCTTTTTCCAACTGGACAGTGGGCATATGTTTTCCCAGCCCTGGCGGTTGGTTACGTGTCATTTCACCCATTGGAACGCCAATCACCTCCTTTGGGATCTCTTGATTTTTGCGGTGGTTGGTTGGATTTGCGAGCGGCTGGATCCACGGTCTTTCCTCCTTTGTCTTTTCAGCTCCTCGGTGCTCATTTCATTGGGGGTTTGGTTGGCGCGGCCCGATATACAATTCTATCGAGGGCTTTCTGGCATCGATGCCGGATTATATACCCTTCTTGCCGTTCACCTGGTCAAACGTTTTGGCGCTGGTTTTCGAATTCCAGGCTATCTTGCATTATTGGGATTTCTTGCCAAGTTAATATACGAAACGGCAACTGGCTCTATGCTTTTCGTAGAAGCAGATCCGTCATTTGAGCCCATGCCCCTGGCCCATTTAATCGGCGCAGTCTGCGGTATGATTGTTGGGTTGTCCGCTCAGAGTTTGGCAGTGCGTCTCCCTGTGCAGGAGGCGCTCACACCCTCAATACCCGCCAGATAGCCCATTCTCCGGCTTTGGTTGTGAAGCCTTCCTTGTAAGAAGTAAGACGTTTCAGCGGGTCGGGCGTCGCTCGTTGTGAGAGGTTTTGCGCAATGTTTGGCTCTAGAAGGGAGACAAGAAAGATGTCCTCTTCCGTTCTGACTTCCTGGTTTTCATCTCTGTCAGAGAATATCCGGATTTGCCAATTTTGACCGCTAAAGGGCTTGTCGTTTTGATTAGAAAAATATAGGTACTGGGAGGAATAATAGGCGCCAATCAGTCCCCCTTTCCCATCGCTTGAGCCGTGTCTTAGTTTCACAGTAGACATGTTCATGATGGGTTTGCCATCCATGTCCTGCTCAAAGGATTCAAACTTCATTGGCGCTGCCTCCTCTCGCGCACTTACATTGATTGGGTAGTAATGGGTTACCGATTTGACCGGTTTTCCCATGTAGACCGGGGCTGAAGTGGTTCCCCAACGGCTGCCAACCAGTTCAAGAATGTAGTATGAGCCATATTGCAGAGGCGCGGTCTCGGGTCTCTTTACCGGGATTGAGGGAGACAAGGATAGTCCTTCTTTGGTGTCCAGCGGATTGCGCGCGGTGGCCTGATCGAGCTGGAGCACGTTGTCAAAGGTGGGCGCAGAGGCTACCCGGTCTCCCAACAGCCAGGATTTGCGATTGATCTCCTGCCAGTCCAAGATGGTTGCAATAAGAGAGGCGTGATCATAAGGCGTAGGAGATGTGGAGCGAAACAAGGTATTGGGTCTGATAAGCGGCGAGATGAGCATCGTGGGAACACGAATTCCAAACTGGTTGAACTCAAAGCCGAATTGGGTGCGGGTTTCCGGGTCCATATCAGGATGGGTATGGCCAGCCGGCGCTCTATCCCGCCATGTGGGTGAGGCCGGAGGTGGAGAGACGTGGTCATAGGTCCCCCCATTTTCATCAAAGGTTACGACAAAGAGCGTTTTAGGCCAGCAGGGATTGGGGCGACCGTCAGCCCGGGTTGTGAGCGCTTTGTATAAATTATTGACAAAATCCTCGCCAACCGTGGTGTCGGAAACCGGGTGGAAATCGTTGCCCACGGCTCTTTTAATCGTATCCCACTGAGAGCCGCCGCCCCATTTGGGTTCGATCCAACTCAGTTCTGGCAAATTGCCTTCTCGGGCTTGTTTGAATAATGGGTTATTTGGGTCTGATGCATCAAATTTCACAAAATGCTCATTGAACTGGCTTTCGTTCAGCTCTTTGAACATCTTGCGAATATACTGATATTCAAATCCCAGAGAAAGGTCTTTCGGCGGCCATGGGTCCTGCCAGAAGACCTTCCAGGGAACGCCAAAGTCTGAGAGCAGGGTAAAGAGGTTTCTCGGGTAGCCGGGCAACTGGTCCATATGGGAACCATGGCTTCCAAAAGCCAGCTTTACGCCTGGATTGGCCCATTTGCCGACAAATGCGTCGTAGAAGTTATTTGTCACAAGGCCTCGCGATGTTCCAGCCATTGAAAATGCGCGGTTGGTGTTGGTTTGACTGGGAACGGAGCAGTACCATTGGTCCGAAACTGCATAGTGTCTGGCTAACCCGCTAAGGACTGGCAATTGCTGGGGGATATAGGTCTCCATGATCTCTCTGATGATCGGGGTTGTCGGCGTCACTTTTGCTTCATCTTGAACCGTTTCCGCAAAATCGATCATGTAGCCGTTCATTGGGGCTGGGCCAAGTAGGTTGCTATTGCCAGTTATCTTCGCAATCGCTTCATTTCGGGCTCTTGGGTCGCCCCAGTTCACCTCTTTTTTGAGATGCCCCACATCTGCGCCATGATATGCACAAAATGTTCGCCGGGATTATATGCTGGCGTTATGGGTGATCGGGCGCCTCTAATGGGTGGTTGAGCCTTGGAGTTGGGTAGGGGATCCTTGTTGGCAAGCGCTTGAAAGTCATCTTTGCTTAAAGTGGTCAATCCTGTGAAGGGCGTTCTATCATTGGGCTGGGAAATCAGGTTCACACTTTCATCTTTCTCATAAAGCCAACCCATAAAGTGGTCGAAGCCTCGGTTTTCCAGCATGAGCACCACCACATGCTCGATCCCCAGTTTTTTTAACGCACTTGCCATTTAGACCTCCTTCGAATCTATGCATCCATAAAAAAACATCTATCCCAGATGATTCTTTATTATTGCAGTTCGGCATGGTCATGACGTTTGGGGATTGGATTTGTGATTTTTTTATGAAACTGGAGAGACCAGGCGCTCTTCCTCTTGTTGTTATTTCTTGAATGGTTCGTCTCCAACAACTTGCCAGGCCAGAACATTGATAACAGTAAAAACAATTGAAAATAGGGCAAGGGCGGCAATAGTCATGGTTTTCTCCAAGCAAAATGATGGCCGGGCAACCTTTGGCGTCCCTGGCTGCCTTAAATTTACGCCAGTGTTTTGCCAGCCCTTGTCACAGCTCCCAAAAAAGAAAAAAAATGGCCTCCGAATTGGAGGCCAAAGAGCGTTTATCATGGAGAGAGTGTGAAGCTACTTGGAGGAGTAGCGCTTCTTGAGACGACAATCCTTGTCCGCCGCCTATCCACCCCGCTAAGGTAGACGCTTATATAGATAGCACAATGCATGCCACTTTGTTTGTTTTTCTTGTAATGTATTGGATTAAGTTTGGTTTGCCTCTGTCGTCTCTTTGGCGGAGACAAACTGTCCATGCAGTTTTGGCAAGTTTTGGTCTCACACCGTGTCACCTTTACAGGTCAGGGCGTCCTATTGCCTTCTCTTTTGGCCCCCTGAGGAGCAATCGTGTTATACTTAGCGACCCAGAAGAGTTGTTGGTGTGCCAGAGATTATGGAACAAAAAATAGGTCGATACAAAATCCTGAGTTTATTAGGAAAAGGTGGGATGGGCAGCGTTTTCAAGGCTGAAGATCCCAGTATCGGGCGCATTGTCGCCATCAAAACCATTAGCATGGATCAGATAGACGTGCCCTCTGTTAGGCGCGAGTTCAAAAAGCGTTTTTTCCAGGAAGCCAAAATCTGTGGGAAGATGACGCATCCTGGCATTTTGGCCATACATGATATTGGCGAACAAGACGAGATGCCCTTTATTGCGACAGAATACATTGAAGGGACAACCTTGAGTCGTCATGTATCGGAGAATCACTTAAGTGGGTCTGAGATATGCGACATTCTGGGGCAGGTGGCGCGAGCTCTTGATTACGCCCACGAGTGTGGCATCATTCATCGGGATGTCAAGCCGCAAAACATCATGATTAACCTGCAAGGGCGTACAAAGGTGTTGGATTTCGGGCTCGCGAAACTTGCTGAAGCCGAGATGACCCATCTCACCAGGCCAGGCGATTTTATCGGGTCGCCCAGTTACTCAAGTCCTGAGCAGGTAAAGGGAATGACCATAGACTCCCGGTCCGATATTTTCTCTTTTGGTGTAACTGCCTATGAGCTGATAACTGGGAAGCGGCCATTTCGCGGAGAGTCGATAAACGCCGTGTTGTTCAAAATCATATCGGGTGAGGCCGCAGCGATCAGTTTGCCCGATTTCCCTCCTGAGGGGCAACTGGTTTTGAATCAGATTTTCAAAAAGGCGTTGCACAAAGATCCTGACAGGAGATTTCAAAAATGCGAGGCTCTGGTCCAGGCTCTCAAGGACGTTTTGGAAAATGGCGACTTCTCTAAGAATTATGCAGTCGAGCTGGGTGATGACCCCACTATTGGATTAACAATCGGGCTTGGCGACAACTCTCTGGTCAATGAAAGCGGGAAGCTTCAAACACAGTGGCATCATCCGTCGCAACCAGAAAGCACTCAGGCAACGAAAGCTGAACCAAGAGCTGGACGAAGAACTGAACAAAAGAAAAAAGGACTGAATCCCTTGGTGGTTGGCGGCGCCATGTTCTTGTTGATTGCCGTAGCTTTTTTGGCATGGCGCTTTGGCGTTTCTTCCAAAAAAATATCGCAACCCGTTGCAGTATCGGAAGTAGATCTCGACTCTAAGCCTGAAGCAGAACTGAATCCGGGAACATCATCCATAGAGAATGCGCCTTCTGAAAGCAGCACGTCAGCTCCTTTTCCGGGAGATTCTGAGGACGATGCCCATTCTGGGTCAGGTTCCCTGAGGCCAGAGCCGGAGCCTGAGTTGCCTGTAGATGTCAGTAAGCCCAAGGTGGAAACTGCAGCGCCAGTCATTCCCCTATTATTTCCAGATAAAGCTTTTAAAGACTACCTGGTGTCAGATCGGAAG
>JBNKOV010000017.1:0-20193 GCA_050294955.1 Holophagae bacterium | reverse complement strand
CGGGCGAGCCGGCGGGCGCCAGTATTTCGGGATTCTTTAGCTTCATGCGGTTTACCTCAATCTTGTGCTGAACTGGGGTCGCCCAATCCATTAGCGGAGGGCCTACCATCATAAGCCAGAAAAGGCGTTGATGCAAGTGGCTGGAGCGGAATGAGCGGCCGGAGAGATGGGAGTGACGCGAGGGCTGAGCAGGTGAAGGTTTTCACCCGTTTCCTCT
Source organism: Holophagae bacterium (assembly GCA_050294955.1). Classification (GTDB taxonomy): domain Bacteria; phylum Acidobacteriota; class Holophagae; order Acanthopleuribacterales; family Acanthopleuribacteraceae; genus JBNKOV01. Next base: position 19,976 of record JBNKOV010000017.1, on the reverse strand, counting down.
GTTTCTTCACGAACCTGCGTATGCAGGCCATAAGCGACTCCACGCAGGGGTAACGTTCCTTGAGATCCCGGGTCAGGGTTTTCATGAGGATCTGGTCCAGGTCGCCTTCCAAGTCTTCGGGCGTGCAGACGCTATTTGGCGGCGGGTCGCGTTTGAGCGCAAGGGACGCTTTTTGGGGCGCGTCTTCACAGATGATCCTCAGGGTTTCTTCCTGGTTGGTTTCTTGAATGGGGTAGGGATGGGTTCCCGTGAGGATTTCGAATAACAGGACGCCCAGGGACCAGATATCGGAGCCTGGGGTTGTGGGAAGCCCTTCGATATGTTCGGGGCTTGCATAGCGGGGGGTGAGCAGCCTGGCCTGGAAAGATGGGTGTTGGGCGCGTTCCCGGCCTGCTTTTTCCATGGGCGTCGCTATGCCGAAGTCCAGCAGCTTGGGGCGTTTCCGATGGGTAACTAGAATGTTCTCAGGCTTCAGGTCTCTGTGGATCACGCCTTTTTTGTGGATGTAACTCACCGCTTCGCAGATTCGCAGGAATAGAGATAGTCTTAGAGTGAGGGAATGACCGAACGCCTGAATCCACCCATTTACAGACAGGCCTTCGATGTATTCCATGGTGAAATAGGGCTGGTGATCCGGGGTGAGGCCGCTGTTTTGAAATTTAGCCACGTAGGGACTCTTCAGGTGATGCAAGATTCGCCATTCGTTTTCAAATCGATGACGAAAGTCGTTGGTAAGAAACGTGTTCCTCAAGATTTTAACCGCCACGCTGCCGTTCTCCTCGTGTCTGCCCAGGTACACGATACCCATGCCGCCTCTGCCTATTTCCTTCTTTAGCTTGACCCCGTTGAGAATAAAAGGCGGGACGCGATTTCCGTCCGCCGAGGGTTTGAATAGGGGCTGATCCAATCGATCCATGGCTGGACACTGTATTTCCAACAAGGCTTTGACTTCCCGCCACAGATTCGCATCCTCATGACGGAGAGCCCTCATCATAGCGTGTTGTTTATCTCTGTTTAATTTCAGGGCTTTGCCCAAATACTTCATGACACATCTTTCCCTTTCGACATCCATGTCTTTCTCTCCTTTTGGAAACATCTGTCCATAGTGCTTCCATTGAAACCGACGACTGTTTCGTGAATGACCCGGTTTGACCCGACCGATTATTGGAGTTTATCGAATCGTTGTTGGTCCAAACGGGCCGCCAGCCAACGTCTGGCCACGTGCCATTCGCTTTTCACCGTGGTTTGGGAGAGGTTCAGGGCTTCCGACGTCTCTTTGATGTTGAGGCCCGCGAAAAACCGGAGTTCTACAATGCGGCATTTGCGCGCATCCACGGCCTCAAGCTGGGAGAGAGCCTGATGTATGGACAAAACCTCCGGCAGATTGAGGTTTCTGCCTAAATGGGCCATGCCCTCCTCCAAGGGTTTGGGAGGTTCGCCGCTGCCCCTTTTTACGGCTTGCTTGTCCCGGGCGTATTTCACCAGGACATGTCTCATGATCTGACCCATTAAGCCAAAAAACATGGCTCGGTTCTTGAAGTGGCTCTGTTTTATCTCCATGATTTGTAAAACTGCCTCGCTGATGAGCGCAGTGGGCTGTAGAATATGGTTTTCCGCTTCCATGTTGAGGAAGTACTCCGCCTTCTGGCGCAGGTCGCTGTAGACCAGAGCAATGACCTTCTCCAATGATTCCCGTTTGCCCCTTTGCCATTCCTTCAAAAGAATGGTGACCTGTGCTTTTGGGTTTTTGTCTTGAGCTATCTTTCTTGCTTTAAGTGCAATAGAGCCGTTGTTAACTGGCATGCGCATCCCCTCCTGTCTTATTTGAAATGACGGGATAAAGTCTGCCTAACTCAGGCGTGTGGAACCCTGGCGGGCAGGAGCAGCAATTGAACAACCGGCGGCAAAATGGATCATAATTCATGCTATTTAAAAGCGAATCAATAGGGAGAGATGTTTGCAAGATTTACGCCATTGAAAGGGTTCTTACAAGCAAACGACTTAGGCTTTCCGCTAAAAAAGGATTGTCGAAATTTGTCATGGGCCGGTTTATGGGGTTGACAAAAAATGTCATTTGGGCCGTAGGGGCCAAAAAAAATGTCGTGAGAGAGGTGTTTGCGTGGCAGCTCTCTGACGACATGAGGCGGGGAATGAATCCATCAAGTGATTTAAGTGAATCGCATATTAAAAAAAGGCCCGCCCAATTCAATCAAAGGGGTGATGTTGGGCGGGCTTCTCACGTCGGATTCTTGAATTGATACGATATGGGAGCATCAATCCGGCTTTTGTTTTAAACTTGGATTGCGAGTTGGGAGTTTGTGACGCCGCAAGAGCGTCGGTTGAAGGCCTGCGCCAAACCTCTACAGCGCAGGCCGCACCTGGAGTCAGGTGTACCTGAAAAAGGATGAATATGTCCATTGATGTCTAGTGATTTTTGAATCGTGAATACACGGGGGCGCATACACAATCAACCCCCAAATGGGAAGTGTTATTTCGTATGTGGTTGGGTTGTTCAAGTATGAATTGAGGATGGTGTTAGATTAAATGGATGGTGAAAGAGGCGCTGTAAAGGCCCAATGGGTTCTGTCTTGGGAAATACAAAGGGGCAATTAGAGTGGACGCCCCTTTTTAAAATATCTTCATAAGGGGAGCGCTTAAGGCTCAATTATCTGACATCTCTACTATACATGAAATGGGTGAATCAAAAAGGGAAGAATGTTATAATATGATGCATATCACATTTACGCAGGCATATGCTATCTTCACATAACATGATTGTGCTCGTTTTTTGTGAGGCGTTATTTTTTGCAAGTTGCTATGAAGCAGGTTATTAGCTTTGACCATTTTGGCGGTGCTTTGAGGCGGAGTAGCGGCTTGAAGCTTTTTCATTGTAAAGTCCTACTTTTCGGCGCCCCTGTGAGAGGGGAGAAAAACATCCCTTGCGACGCCTTTCTCCCTGGCTTGATCGCCGGTTTTGAGGCCTAAAGCGGAGGCGGCGCCGTTTCCTGGAGCAGGGGATGGGCAGCCAGATCCTTGTCCAGGGAAACCAGACGGTCCAGATGTGAGAAATCGAAACGGTCCCTGTAGGCGACCCAGGTCAACAGGCAGGCCAGTCTCAGAATGCCGTCGTCCAGACCTTTATCCCAATCTGAAATCTCATCGTTGAGGGCCTTGAAGACTTCCGACATGCGCTCCTTCTGGCGAGCGAGATAGGAAGATTGGGTAAGCCCGTCTTTCTCAAGTAGAAACAGGTTGATTCCGGTGTCTAACGCGGTGGTGGCCAGGAAGTAGAGATTGGCTTCCTTCGAGCTGGCGAAAAAGGGCTTGCCCGCTTGGGTTCTTACATAGTGGAGAATGGCGCTTGAGTCGGTTAAGAACAGGCCGTCTCCTTTGAGGAAGGGCACCCGTTTCGCCGGCGACATGGTTCCGCTCTGGTCAAAATCTGTGGGAACGAATTCAAACGGCGCCTTTTCTTGGAGCATGGCGATGCGGCAATGTCTGACAAAAGGCGATGTGTAACTGCCAAATAACTGGAGCATGGGACCCCCCTGATGTGTGTGACTAACCCCTATGGGTTAATTGGGGATCATAAGGGGTCCCAATGGAAAATGCAAGCAGGGTTTAATAGATTGGCGGACTGCAGCAACCCGTGTTGTCGCATTTGTTGGAGTCGGAGCAGTTATCCTGGTTGGTGCAATCCAGTTGCATGGAAAATTGGCAATCCCCTGCGCTGAGACCGCCGAGCAGGTTCTTTTGGGGAGCTGTGGTGATGTCGGTGACAAAGCTCTTAATGCGGACCTCTTTTAAAACCAGTCTTCTTCTTTTTGACATATACTTCTCCTTAACTTTGGAATGGGGTAAATGCGGCGGGGTTACACCTGTCGGGGAGCGCAGCAGCCGGTGGGCTCACACCTGTTTTCGTCGGTGCAACCCGGTTCAACTGTGCAATCCAGAGCTTGGGAGAACTGGCAATCGCCAGCGCTGATGCCTCCCCGTAATCGCTCACTGGGGTTTTTCGATAAAGTTGTGATAAAACTTTGGATTTGAATGTTTTCCAGTTCTATTTTGTTGTATTGCGCCATTTGGGATCTCCTGTGGTTATCAAGTGAAATTCGATAGCTTACAAAGCAGGTTCGAGCGCTTTGTCTTGGGGGAGCGGGCCGCATAATTCTCCACGGCCATGTCTCTAATGTAGGGTTCGCTGTTCCCGTGAAGCGTGTCAATTTCGGAAATCAAGGCGACCCCCTTTCGTTTGAACTATGTTAGGCTTTGTGAGACTGTTGATCAAGCTTTTCTATGTGCTTGTTTCATAATGGCTTTACTTTTATGGCGTTAGCTAGGGGCGAAGCTGCTTAAAGATCGGTCCCAGCCACGTCCCAGGGACCCGGATAGGTGAATGCCGACCAGAAATAGGGAGATTGGCGTTCGGGATCCTGGCGAAGGCTTTGTTGGGCTTCCCTCAGGGCTTGCGCAGGGGGTTGCTTTTTGTGAAGCAGGTTTTTGTAGAAAAGGCCCATCAGCTTGGCGGTTGTCTCGTCTTGGATATTCCATAAAGAAGCCACCACCGACCCGGCCCCTGCATTCATGAAACCATAGCTCAAGCCGATCAGGCCTTCCCCCTTGAACTCTCTGCCCATGGCGGTTCGGCAGGCGCTGAGCACCACCAGATCGGCGTTTAGCCGCAGGGAGAAGACCTCGCTCAGGGTTAGCATCCATTCCCTGCTTTTACCCTCGGAATCCACCCGGGAGAACACCAGGCCCGAGAGTTCGGGCCAGCGTGGGTCCACATATCCATGGGTGGCGAGGTGGATGATGTGGCAACGCTGAAGATCGAAGTTTCTGAAATTTTGCAGGCTGGCGTCGTAATCCAGGGCTTCTATGTATTGGTCCTTATCAAGCAGGTCTGTGATGGCGTGGGCCTCTGTTCTGGTATAGGGCAGCCTGGGCAGTTTGAAGAGGTTGGAACTCCTTGTGTTCCAGGCAGCTACTCCACCATTTGGCACGGGTTCCTTAATGCGAATGTCCCCTGCGCTGAATACAGGATCGGCAAAAATGGCCAGGGTTTTGTCATGGTGTTTGGGCGCAGCCTTTTGCAAATGATAAAGCACCGAGGCCGACGGCGCTTGAATAACCTCATGGTGGTCGAGAACCGGTGTTTCCGGCTGATTGGGGTAGGGAAGCGCGTTGAAAGGCGTCAATAGAAGCGCGCCGTCGCAGACCAACAATAGCCTCTTATTCTTGATTTTAGGCAGGATATCTCCCAGGAGAATGCGGGAAAGCTCAAGCGCTGCCTTTGGGAAATCCCTGTCGGCTTTCTCGATGCGGCTTTGTTTTTCAATGCTGGTTTCAAAAGCAAGACTTTCATTTCGGGCGTTTAACAGGGAATAAACGGTTTGCGCTTTTTCCTCTATCTCAGCTTCCCCAGGCAGGAGGACGGTTTCCAAGGCGTGACGAGAGACCAACCATAAATAGCTTTGATCTCTGCCAAGGGCGTATTCCAACAACACGGTGTCTCCGTCTAACATGCCCTCTTGTATTTGGCGAAGGCTGGTGGGATTGCTTAAGTTGGGATGCGGGGTCTTTGTGTGAAACTCAGCTTCCGATTCACGATATTGGGCCACCAGGTCTTCTATTTCCCGATCTAGAGACAGCCATGATTCCCTGGCTTCTCCGTCTTCTCTTAAGGTCATGATTTGGCGGGTTTTACTCAGTAACTTCTTTCGGAAGGCGGCCAGCTTTCGCAGCGGTTCGTCGTGGTTGGCGTTGTCCTCGTGGGTTTCTTCAAGAATGTCCAAGAGAGTTCGAGCCCTTGCCTTTTCACTGGTTTCAAAGGCTGCGGCGGCAAACTCCTTGTTTTTCTGTTCTTTGGACAACTTGACCAGGAGTGCAATCTTTGCAAGGTAGATCTCTCGGATTGAGGCGAAATAAGAGGTGCGAAAATGACGGCCAATGAGATCTGACCTCAGTGTCTCCAAAATGTTGATGCCTTGATCCAGTGTGCCGAGAGACTGGTTTAATTGGCCTTGCGCTTCTTGCACGCGAGCGAGCTGGTGTAGACTGAAAGCCTCTTCCTCCTTGCTGCCTGTGGCTCTATGCAGGGAAAGGGCGTTTCGGGCGCATTGCTCCGCTTTTTGCAATAACCCTTTTTTATGATAGGCTTTTGATAGGCTCAGTAGGGTGTCGGCCTGTTGCGTGGCCAGTTTGAGTTCTTCTTGGAGATCCAAGGCCTGGTGAAAAAAGCAGAGCGCTTCTTCCATATCTCCCTGTTTGCTCAAGGCCTTGCCTAGCCTAAATAAGATCCGGCCCAGCCGAATGTTTTTTTCGTTTCCCGCTGAATTCAAGGCCTGATAATAGTAGCCCAACGCCCTGTCTGTTTCGTCCATCGCCAGGAAGTGATCGCCAGCCGCCATCTGGTTGACCACCATGAGAGGGGACTTGGGCTGGTTGGCTTCAAACCAAGAGAGGGACTGCTCCAACTCTGGCCATGACTGGCTGTATTCACCCAACTTATGATAGAGATTTCCCTTGGAGTTATGCACCAACGCTTGATAGTATCCTGGGTTTTTCAGGTTTTTTAAGGCCTCTTCGGCCTTGTGGTAATGATCAAAGGCCAGTTGCCTTTCCCCAAACAAGGCGTGGATATCGCCCATCTCAATAAAGATCATGGCCTCATTGGCCGGGTTGTTCAAGCCCTTATAGGCCTCTGCTGTCTGAAATAAGGTTTGTAGCGCTTCATCGGGATTCCCAGTTGTCATTTGAAGACCAGCCAGGTTTCTCAGGCAGTGAGGATGGAGGAAGGAGTGTTTCTCCTTTAAGTAGGGCAAGGCCTGACGGTAGAGGTCCATGGCCAGAACCGGGTTTTGACCGCTGATGAACCGGCCTTTGGTGAAAAGGGCGCGGCCCAATTTTCCTGGATTGTTCAGGCGGTTTGCCTCGTCGATTGCGTTTTGGAAGCAGGCTTCGGCCTGGCGATTTTGATTAACTTCTGCATGCAGGTTGCCAAGATCAATATGCAGGTCAACCGCGTTGGGCAGGTTCAGTGCAGTGTATTGTTTCAGCGATTCTTCCAGGTAGGATTGAGCCTGTTCATACTCGGATCGAGTTCTGTGAATTCGACCCATGTATTTGTTTACACAGGCCTTGTGTTTTGGGTTCATTTTGTCGTAAAGTTTGAGAACGGGTTCAAGATCCTGAATTGAGTTGCGTCCAATTTCTGTATAGGAGAAATGCTCAATCATGGTGATGGCGAGGTCTTCCGCCAGGTTTTCCTTGCCCTGGTTTGTCAGTTCATCCACCAGGGAAGAGGCGCGATGGAACACTGGGGCGGCGGGTTTTCCTGAGGCTGAGCACGCTTGAATTTCATTCTGAAGCAGGGCCGTCTGTTGCTCGTAAGATGTGGTTGTGCAAAAAAAAAGGGTGGTGGTAAGCAGCACCCACAGAATGTGCTTCATGATGAATTCCCATGTTGACTATGGTTTTGTGGAATACTGCCAGACGAGCAAATTTACGCCGTTAACGAACCACGGTAGTTGTGTATTATACGATGCTAAAGCGGAATATGGATAGGCGCAATCAGGGATCGCTAAAATATGAACCCGGAATGTGGCGGCCTTATTTTTTCTTTCTGCTTATTTTTTTCAGCCGGGACATGAGAGCGTCCATGGTCTCAAACCGTTCGGCCGGATTTAAATACATGCATTTCAGGATGGTGTCTGAGAGACTCTTGGACATGTCGGGCTTGAGGGCGATTGGCGCTTGAGGCAAGCCCTTTCCCGAGAATTTCGCTGCGGTGTCTTCGGTGCTGAAGGGCGCGCGGCCGGTCGCCAGCATGTAGAATGTTGCGCCCAGGCCGTAGACGTCGCTTGCAAAGCTGGCCCTTTCTCCCTGGAACAGTTCTGGGGCCATGAACGAAGGCGTTCCCCAAACCTGTTGGGTTTGGGAAAGATCGGTGACTTCCTTGGCCAGGCCGAAATCCAGGATTTTGAGACGACGGTCCTTTGCCCACATAAGATTGGAGGGTTTGAGATCTCTGTGCAGTATGCCCTGCTCATGTGCGTATTTCAGGCCAATGCAGGCTTGATACCAGATGGGGATGAGGTTGCGTTGCAGAAAATCGCGATATCGTTCCTGTAAGAGTTTCAGGGTGTGGCCTTCCACATACTCCATGACCATGTAAAAGCACCCGCGCTCTTTGCCCATGTCGAATAAATGGACCAGGTTGGGGTGGTTAAGGGATGCAATGGCCCTGGCCTCTCTTTTAAAGAACAGGACGACCCTGGGTTCCTTATTGTGTTCCGGGTGCAGCATTTTTAAAGCGACAAATCGCTTGAGTTTTTTATCCAGTGCCTTGTAGACATAACCCATGCCGCCTCTTCCCAGCTCACGGATGACCTGGTATCGCTCTAACGCGCCCTGTTGGGTAAGGTCGTAAACGGTTTGTTCATCGAGGGTGAGGGTGGTTTCATCCACGCCAGGCAGGCTTCGCTTAATGGTTTGAGCCAGATTGGTTAAATGGCCCGGCTCCTTCTTCTCCTCTGAAGGTTCTGGAGTGGGTTTGGCCTTCGCCGTTTTTTTGATGGTATTGGGCCGCGTGGAGAACAGGTCATGGGAAACGGATTTCTCGGATTCCGCCTCTTCCTTGGGCGGGAAGGTTTCGCCCATAAACTCTGCGACCTTGCGGGCTTCGGCCTTATACTGGGGCTGACTGGGGTCTAGCTGTGCCACCTTGCAGAAAAAGTGATAGGACTTTTCTATATTGCCCATCTTTCGGTGAATCTTGGCCAATGCAAAGAGCAGGGGAGCCAGAGCTTTTGTGAAATTCTTGCCCTCCAGCAGTCCGTAGACGCAGGCGAGGGCTTCTCTCAGGCGTTCCTGTTCATAGAGGATGTTGATGATTTGAGCGCATTCCGCGATGTGCTTTGGTTCGCTGAGGTCTACCTTCTGCATGCAAGCGACAGCGCCGGAGGTTTCGCCTATCATGAGGTAGGCCCGGGCTGCGGGGATCATCATTCCAGCTTTGCGGAAGTACCTCGCCTGCTTGTCCTGGATGCCCAGGTGTGCGGCCAGTTGAGCCGCCCCTTGGAAATCGCCCATTTGTTCGTAGCAAGCCATGGCGCGGGCTTCTTCGCCAGCGGCCAGAAACAATTCAACCGCAATTTCAGGCCTGCCGGCTTTCAGATAGGCGCCGGCTGCCTTGGCGGGCTGTTTTGCCTTGTTGTAGGCTTCTGCGGCTCTCAGGAAATGCTTACCTTGTTCAAAGGCCTCGGCGGCATTGAGATAGGATTCCTTCTCAAAAAAGTGATTGCCTTTTTCGAGCCAGGCTAAATCGTCGTAACCGCCATCCGTGAGCGCTTTCACCGAGGATTCATAAGCCCCGGCATGGTGGTAGGCATCTGCAGCGGCTGTATGCAGTTCGGCTTTTTCAAAAGCCTCACCGGCTCGTTTAAACAGCCCATGGTCCTGATAACATTCACCGGCTTCTTTGAATCGGCCCAGGTTATAGAGAGACTCCCCACGGCGCTCCGCCCATTCCCGCACTCTAACCATATCGTCTGCGAAGGAACTGGTTGGAGATTTGTCGAAGGCCTGGACAGCTTTTTCCCAATGTCCACCGAAGTAGTAGGCGTCTCCAGCTCTCAGGAAATTGTTTTTGCGGGTGAAGTACTCTCCAGCTCGCATAAAAGCTCGGGCTGCCTTATCTTCATACCCGGTTTCATGGTACAGTTTACCTGCTCGGTAGAAGAACTCCTCTCCTAGTAGCTCGAATGCTTTGGCGGCCTTGTAATAGCGTCCCTTTTCCATGTAGGTTTCTGCTTTCTTCAACCGCTTCCTGGCCTTGGGTGAAAGCCGAATGGTGAAATTGCCCACCGCTCTCGTTTCCATTTCCTTGGCACCTCGTATTCTTCTCCATCCTGGCGCATTGAAATGAGATATGAGAAACACCACCCCCAGGGTGATGCCAAAAGAGAAATTGATGATAGATAATTTGTTCTTGCTGAGGAAATGCAGGGAAGGGGAGTCGCTTTCCACCGCTACGATTTCGTCGGGTTGGAAATTGGATCCCTGCACAATGTACCCTGTTAAAATCTTGAGATTGAACAGGAGAATGACCACGCCGGTTACAATAAGAGGCCACTTGACATAAGGGGGAAGGTAGACCCAGTTTGACCTGATCTCGTCCATGCTCCAGTGTCCGAACCCAATGGTGCGCTCCATAAAGAAGCCCAGCAGCAAAAGGCAGACGCCGCCCAGGTAGATCACCAGATGTTCGCCGATCCACTCCGAGACGGGAGACAAAAAATGCATAAATGACTGGGATTCCAATAAGGACGACACGACGGGAACAGAGGCGATGCCGAGGATGATGAATACAATGGCCAGGGCGTAAAAAGTATAGCCTATTTTGTTTCCTAAGGTCATTTAACACCGTAGAACGGACTGATTAGCCTCGGATTATCCTTCATTTACGCATCGACCCGTGCGTATCTTGCTGGGGCCATCCGCCGCCGACCAGAGGATCAGGACAAACGCGTGAATTGATGCTCTTTGATTTTAGCAGGAAACGTTGCAAAATCACTAGCTTTAAACGCTTCTTATGTGATTTAGCGCATCAATTGAAGAAAAATTAGGAATATTTGGCTCCTGTGATCTGGTTATGTTTCCAATTGGACGCCAATTCACGGACAAAACGATTTTAGTCTCGGGATGCCCAGCGCGCATAAGTTCCACTTGGCAATGCCAGATCTGCGCCTTCAATGGGAATTAACATTTCACCCGCTTCCATCTCTGATGTCTTAATATCAAAAATTAACTGCAGGATATTTTGAAGACATTGGGGGCTGTAACCCGGCGTATGGCAGCTTAGAAGGATGAATTTCAGAGGTTTGATGATTTTCTTTATTTCTCGGAGCAAGGGCGCCAGATGGGTTTCCACCTTCCAAACCTGGCCTCTAGGTCCTCGTCCGAAAGACGGCGGATCTAAAATGACGCCCTGATAAAATGAGCCCCGCTTCTGTTCACGAGCAATATATCGGGCCACGTCTTCCACAATCCAGCGTATGGGTTTGTCTTGGAGATCATTGAGCGATGCGTTGTCTCTTGCCCATTGCACGACGCCTTTTGACGCGTCTACATGAGTTACTTGGGCGCCGCCCAGGGCAGAGGCGAGGGTGCTGCCGCCGGTATAGCCAAAAAGGTTCAACACCCTGGTTTCCGGATTTTGGGATTGGTCTTCAATCCACTTCCAGTTTTCCAACTGTTCAGGAAACAGGCCGATATGCCCAAAGCCGGTTGGCTTGATAATGAACTTCAATGGCCCGTATTCAATGTTCCATGATTCGGGAAGCTTGTTGCGAAACTCCCATTTGCCGCCGCCTGTAGAGGATCGGTGATGGACGGCGTCCACGCTGTTCCACTGAGTATCAGGTCGTGATTTGGGCCAGTAGGCCTGCGCAGCCTGACGGGTGACCTGATAGGGGCCAATCTGCTCTATTTTTCGCTCATCCCCCGCATCTAAAAGGGTATATGATCCTGTTTCCATATAGCATACCTCGCGTCCTCACCAGGGTCGTCAAGCCTACCACAAATCGTCATTTCAGTCTAACCCATTCGACCATCCCCATTCAATGATTGCGAATATTGGTGATATCTTCTCGAATGGCTTTGATCTGATTGGTCTTGGTTGCGGGTCCAACTGGGATCTCCAATACGAAGCTGGCTCCGGTGTCAGGACCCATGCTTTTGACGCCAATCATGCCGCCCATCTCTGACATGACTGCGGCGCAGTGGTGCAGCCCCAATCCCTCCTTTTGCGGCCAGGTTGAGAATCCGTGCGCAAAGATTCGAGTGAGGTTCTGTTTTTCAATTCCTATGCCGTTGTCCTGAATTTCAAGTCGAATGCGGTCCTCGCCTTTCATGGCCAGATGCACTGCAAGTATGCGGTTCTCCCTGTTTTTGCTGAGCATCAGTGAATGGCAGGCGTTTTTAATGATCTGATTGAATACATGCAGCAGCTTGATTTTGGAGCATTGAATCTGGGGCACATTTTCGTATCGGCGAACGAGTTGGATCTTGAACTCCTCCATGGTCGTTTCTCTTATTTTGAGCACATCTTCCAGCACCTCTCTTAAGTGAGCCTGGTCCAGCACATCGATTCCGTGAGTGCAACGGCGTTGGGCTGCAATCATCTCGTGAATACGGAAGACCTGTTCGTGCAGTCGCTTCAACTCCCCGTTCATGGAATCCTGAGTTTTTTGCAGCTTCTGACCGGTTCTACCAACCGCTTCTTTGAGCATGACGATTTTTTCGGCAGTTGGGCTTGAAGGCTGTTCAAAATCGCGCAATAGGGCAGTCAGCCTTTTTAAGAAATCGGGGTTGAGATCACCCGCATATTTTTCAACCATGCTTGCACAAAGGTGGACTGTTTGCAGCGCTGTGTTCAGGTTTTGCAGGGTGTCTTCTGTAATATCAGCAATACGAGCTTTTTGGATAATTTCCTTTTGCTTTTCCAAGGACTCTCTAAGATCTTTCACAGATTCTTGAAGTCGGTCCCGTGTTTCTTCGATCGATTGAACCTGTTCATTTAAACGTCTTTTTCCCCGCCGCCCCAAGCCATATCCTAGCGTCAGGCCCATGAGAGCCGTGCCAGACGCCAGAGCAACCCAGAAGAGGGAATTGGCTCCCGAATCGGACGGGGTGGGTTGAATTTGAGCCAAAGAAATGGCCAAAACCGAGACCGAGTTGGGCACAAGCGTAAGACACCATAGGGTCTTGTGGACTGTTCTGCAATTTTTTGGGAACAGCATGTCTTCCGCCCCCCAACAGAAGTTTTGACGCCCCTTCCAAATCTCGAGAGATTCATGTTAAGGTACTCTGGTTTCTACGGTCGATTTGACCAATAACTTTAATGCCATTTGGAATTGAGGCCCGCTTTGTTGGGGTTCTTTAACAACGAAGGAAAGATGCCATGACAGATCCTGAATTAATTCAATTTCGGTACTCACACTTTAACGAAAAGGTTCGCTGGGCTCTGGATTATAAGGGCATTGTTCATAAAAGGCGCACGGTGTATCCCGGACTTCAGGCGGCCAGGGTTCGTCGCATTTCAGGTCAACGCAAAGTGCCTGTTTTACTTATGGATGGAAAAGTAATCTACGACTCAACTCGCATCATCGCAGCGCTTGAGGACAAATATCCCAATCCGGCTCTGTACCCCAATAAGGAAGATCTGCGAAACCGAGCTTTGGAGCTGGAAACCTTCTTTGATGAGGAATTGGGGTCTTATATAAGAGATGTCATGTTCTACATAGGCATGGATAATCCGGGCTTTGTGGCTCGGTGTTTTGCTGGGCATCGAGGGTTTCTGTTTAAGCGCTTTTATACGCTTCTGTTGACGATGAACCGAGGTAAAATCAAGAAATATTTGAACCTATCGCCTGAGACCTTTACGGCCAATTGCGAAAAGATCAGGCAGGCATTGGTTCGGCTGGATGCTGAACGTCAGGAGAACGGCTTTCTGGTTGGCGACACCTTCACTGTGGCCGATTTGACCGCAGCCTCCCTGTTCAGTCCCATTGCCCGCGCTTCCCAAAATCCCCATCAGCCGGAGCCTCCGTTTCCTAAAGCCTATATCGAACTGACAGAATCTTTCGATGGGCCTGGACTGGCGTGGGTAAGAGATATCTACGCTAAATATCGCGGGCATGTCGAATGCTAAAAAAAATGGGGCCTGGAATTTGAGGAGTTTGGGGGTATTCCAGGCCCCGAGTCATGCACAATCTTTGCTTTCATTAATTGGCATTCGGTCTGCCTGATGGTTTGACCCGTGGTGAAAAAGGGGGCCTGGGATTTGGAGAGAGCGTTGGGGGGAACATCCCAGACCCCGGGGCATGAACAACTGGAAATCTAGTCGTTGTAATCCCAATAGCGACCAGCCAAGGAGAGTCGGCCCCAGGACGTTCTCCAGGTTAGTCTTGCTTCAATCTCATAGGTCGTAAAGTCTGAGTCGTTGTCCTCATCGCCTTCAAATTGTAAATCACTCCATTTCACCCGGCCCTCGATTTCAAATCGCAGGTCTCCAAGCCGCTTCGTTTGTTCTGCGCCCCAAAGATCGATGGACCAGCCAACCTTTCCTTCGCCTGAGATCAAGTCAAAGGATTGAGTTTCTCTTTCATTGCCCTCAATAGGTGAGCCATCCAAATCAAAGTCTACATAGTCTACAACATACTCCCCGCTTGAGTATCCCACTGAAGCGCCATACCATACAGACTGCCTTTCGGTGATGGGGAGGTATTGCTCCCAGCTTCCAAAGGCTTCAATGGAATCGCGCTCAATGGTTAAATAGACATCTTCTGGGTCGGCCAGAAAGTAGTAAAAGGACTTGGTTTGGGTATTCCAATATCGCAACCCGGCTTGAGCTTTAATGCCGCTGGTGGTTAAAAGCTCGTCATTTAAGGTGTTATACGTCCAGGCTATGTCCATGTTTGTGCTTTTGGTTTCCTGATTTAGCCGGTCATCTTGAATTTCATCACTAATGAAGTTTCTAGTGGTCTGTTTTTCCCGGCTATGAGAGAAATTGGCTTCAATCGCCATTTGGCCTTTTATGGGAACGTAGATGCTCAGGCTGGGGATGATGTCGAATTCTCGTTTGGTGCTTTCACCCTGGCGTTCAAAATAGAATCGTGAGGTGTCTTCCAACCAGATCGCAGATAAACGGGCCTCAATACCCTTGCCAAAAAGGTTGAACTGAGTAGCGCTCAGGGTTGCTGAGTTGGGGTCTTCGTAGCCAAAAATGTCGTCAATATTGTCTCTGGCGCGGCCTCTTGCTTCCAACATAGTGGAACCCAAAAACCAATAGCCGCCCCCTTCCAGGGTATAGATATAGTCTGTATCCTGGTCGGCCTCTTTAAATGATTGAGTTTCGTGGATTAAGTCCAGGGGGAACTTTTCCTTAACCTCCACAATCAGGGTATAGGCCTGGCCCTGACCTTTCTTTTCCAGGCGAAAATCGGCTCTCAAGATGAAGCGGTGTCTGGTGATTCTTGAAACGGCGTCTCTAATTTCCTGCTCCGAATAGGTCTGACCTTCTCTTAAAAGAGAAATGGAAAGAATCACATTTTCCGGCGCTCTCTGAAGGCCTTCAAGTTTTATTTCTTCCAAAAGGTAATTACCCGAAGCGGTGGAGGTTAATGGGGTAAGTGAGAGTAGTATGAGCGTCAGAAGTTTGAATTTCATGGTGAACTCCTTGTGGGTATCATGTTCCGGGGCATCTCTGCCCGTTGTTCACCTGACTTCATTGCAAGGGCGGGGCCAGTTTTGAAAATTTGACTGTTTTCTAGGTAAGTTGCTTTATATCAGGTCTTAAGCTGACAGCGACTCCTGCAGTGGGGGCGGCTTGCCAGGTATCCTTTTATATACCGTATCTTTTTGGGAACCCTGAAAAGTATACGAAAAGATACTCGTATTAATGGGGCAGGACCACTTCCATCTGGGTGTAGGAGCCTTCTTTGGTTTTCATATTGAGCTGGCCCATATGTTCCCTGACAATAATTTCATAACTGGTGTAAAGACCAAGGCCCACATGCTCCTCATCCTTGTTGTAGGTAAAAAAAGGTTCGAAAATATGTTCCCGATGCGCCTCGGGAATGCCAGGTCCGTTGTCCCAAATGATGATCATCAGATTTTTGCCGTCGTCTCTCACTGTAATCCTTATCTCGGGTTGGTACCCAGGTTCATTCTGTTCCATCCGGTGAAGAACAGCTTCCCGAGAGTTGTTGAGAAGGCTCATTAAAACCCGGCTGACGCCTTGGGCTGAGATGGTGAGGGGTTTCTGGCGATCTTCTTGGATCAGATGAACTTGAAAGGGGGGCGGTTCTCCGGATAGCCCATACAGAGCAAGGCTGACGGCCTGCTTTACCAGGAAGTTGATATCGTCCGCCGCTGTGGTTTGGCTTTCCGGTTCACCCATGTTCATCATTCCGGAAACAATGCGTTCCATACGTCTCCCATGCTGGGCTATGAGTTGATTGCTTTGCATGAGGTCATCTACCAGCTCATCGAGTTCCTCTGTGTTTTTCGGGTCGGGTCTTTCTTTTAAACCTATCAGCATATCTCGGATGTCCTGGCCGGTCTTCACCGCTACCTCTGCGAAATTGTTCACAAAGTTAAGCGGGTTCCTGAGTTCATGAGCGATGCCCTTGGTGAGCCGGACCATGGAAGCCATTTTATTTTGGACAATCAATTGTCGTTGAGCTTTGCGAATATCTTCATTTTGGCGGGTTAGGCGCCTGTTGGCCACCTCCAACTGCAGGGTGCGCTCTTGTACGAGAAATCGCAATCGGCTTCTCATGGTGCGTTGCCTCAAAATGTAGGAGATAATGGCGGCGAGAATGGCTACAACATAAAATATGTAGGCGAGAGGCGTTCTCCAGGGCGGCGGAAGCACCCGAATATGAAGCGCGGCGCCTTCTGCATCCCAGACATCCATCTCGTTGGCGCTTTTTACCCTAAATGTGTATCGACCCGGATTGAGGTTGGTGTAGGTGGCTCTTCTGTTGTCATCATTTGTCTCCAGCCACGCCGTGTCAAAACCCTCCAGGAAATACTGGTGATGGGTTTCCTCCGCGAATGGTGAGTTGAGGCCGGCAAAAGAAAACGAGAGCATATTTTGATGATAGTCCACCACCAATTCCGGCAGGGCTCCGTTGGGAAGTGACGGGATAAAAGGCGTGTATGCGGATGAACTCGAAAGTTGGAGCGTCTCCTTTCCTTCATTTTCAACGAGGGACACCCTTTTATTGAAAACCGAAATATCGGTAAGTACGGTTTGAGGAACGAAATTTTGATCCTTGACATGGATAGGGTTAAAGAGATTTAAGCCATCCACCCCGCCAAAATACATCAATCCTTCATGGTCCAGGAATGCTGCGCCCGCATTAAATTCATTGGCCTGAAGGCCATCCCGAAAGGTGAAGTTT
The DNA here is from genome assembly GCA_050294955.1 of Holophagae bacterium. GTDB lineage: Bacteria > Acidobacteriota > Holophagae > Acanthopleuribacterales > Acanthopleuribacteraceae > JBNKOV01. Next base: position 3,003 of record JBNKOV010000017.1, on the reverse strand, counting down.
CTGAAGGTCTCCCGCTCGGGATGAAAGCGAGACAACCCATTATTGGTGCTTAGCCAGAGATACCCCTGGGAATCTGGAAGAATGGCGTAAATCATCTCATTCGGTAATCCATCGATAGCCAGCCAGGTTCGGAACTGGGGCTTTTCTGCATCCAAGGGCAGAACGCTTAGCCCACCGTCGGATCCAATCCATAGCTGGTTGTTGAAGGGCAGAAGGCAGCGGATGAGATCCTGGCTGGATGGCTGTCGGGGATCTTTGGAATGACGAAAGTGAACAAATTCCGGCGATCCATTTTTCAAGCTCATTCGGCTAACGCCGCCACCGTAGCAGCCCAACCAAAAGACATTGTCATCTTCTGGATGAGCCGCCATTGCGCGCATTTCAGAAGAGGCAGGGCCTTTTTCCGGTGATGCCTGATTGGCTTGAAATTGTTCGAATCGAGGCTCTTCTTTTGGAAAATCAGAAACCAGCCGGCTCAATCCTCTTCGTTCCGTGCCTATCCAAATATGGTCTCTTCTGTCTTGAAAAACGAACCGTATATAGTTTTCCCCCAGGGATGACGGGCTTTTGCCGTCGTCTGTGATTTGAATGAATTCACCGGTTTTTGCTGATGCGGCAAACTTGGCGGGCAGAAACAGCAGACCGGCTCCACGAGTGGCTAGCCAGATATTTTGTTGGCGGTCTTCAAAGATTTGGCGGATATCCGGGTTGGAATTTGACTGGATCTGAACCTTCCGAAACATCCCCTTCTTTTCTAAATCCTTAAAAGGAATTTGGTTCAGCCCATCACCCAGGATGGAAACCCAGAAAAGATTGCGGGAATCTCTGAGTATGGACAAAACTACGTTTGAGGATAACCTGGCTCTAAAGGCGCTTTTACTATTAATTAGCTGAAAGGGCTGACCCTCGGGATGGAAGATATTAAGGCCTGAGGCGTTCGTCCCTACCCAAATAGAGCCGAACCGGTCTTCAAACAGCCGAGAGATAAAGGGATGGCTGATAGACTGAGGGTTGGATGGATCCGTTGTAAACTGCGTGAATACTGGCGCATCGCCGGGAAGGAACAGGTCCGCCTTTTTTTCCATTCGCAAAAGTCCATGGCCGCGGGTTCCGAGCCACAGGGATCCAAGGTGATCAATAAGCAAGTCCTCAATGGGAATGCGTCCCATAGCCGGGTCTTGAAAAAGCATCAATTCCGAGGCTTCCCCGCTCTCGGGATCCAGGGAAAATAATCCCCCAGGAGTGCCCAGCCAGAGCCGCCCTTTTCCATCCTCCTTAATCGCATCAACGGCAAGTCGTCCCATGGATTCAGGGGAGTATCTTACAAACTTGCCTATCGCTTCATCGAAACGGGCAAGTCCTCCAGATGCGCCAACCCAAACTCTACCAGCGCTATCTGTATATAGGCATCAGATTGCGTTACCCAAAATGCTACTGTCTTCGTCGGACTGGAAAAAGGTGTCAAAATGGATTGGTTCATCGTTGGCAGCCGGGCTGGGGAAGCGCAAAAGCCCATTGCCTGTGCCAACCCAGATTCGATCTTTTGCGTCTTGCGCCATGCAAAAAATTCGGTTTCCCGCGGGGGTGGTCTCCCCAGTGGGAAGGTAAATATTACGAAAGCCGTTATCTCTCAATAAACTAAGGCCATTGTTGGTGCCCACCCAAAGGCGATTTTTGGAGTCTATCAAAAGAGCGCGAATGAAATTATCTGAAAGTGAGTTCGGGCTGGCTGTGTCCCGTCTAAAAACCATAAACTGATGGCCGTCCCAGCGATTTAGACCATCCTGGGTTCCCATCCAAAGAAATCCGTGTTCATCCTGAGTCATGCTGTATATGGAGTTTTGCGACATGCCATGTTCAATAGACATATGAAGAAATCGCAACCGTTCGGGTCCGGGAGCGTCTGTGAGGGAGAAGGCCAGAAGAAGATATAAAAAGGACAATGTAACCTCATCTTGGAGATGGATTTAAAGGAAGCCGTTCAAACAAACCCAACACTATTCTATCAAAAATCAATCCAGCGACAAAAAGAGGCTTTCAATCTATTTCTTTCTTTTTGAAACGAGGCAAGCCGAGGGCGTTCTGGGTTAAGTCCAGAAAGATACGCCGCCTTTGTGCCAGAATGCATTATGCACCTTCATGTCCACCATCGACATCATATACTCGCCGGTTTCGTGGTGCCAGGTCCATTTACCTTTACGGTAAGTGGGCTTTATTCCCTGAACCCTGTCGCCTATTGAAAAATGACGAGAACGGGATGCGCCAGCTATTTTAACCAGTTTTCCGCTCCTCATTTGTCCCCACCCGGCTTTATTCACCCCGGTTTCTAAATTGATATACGAGTTGGCGTGTTCCGGATTTTGGCCATTATGTTCTTTGTTTTGAGAAAAATCAATATTGTCTTTGTTGTTTCGGTCATAATCGAACCATTTATTATTGCCAAAATTACTGGTGTTCACCTGTTTCCTGAGGCGTTGGATGATGGCTTTGGTTTGCATGGTTTCCGCATCGGTCATTTCGGTGTCCTGGTCCTGTTCCTGGTTTACCACAATGCCGTAATAATTATTGTATAGTGGCGAGTCCTGGACCAGTTTAGATTCAAATTTGTTTTTTGTATCGCCGCTCAGGTCACCATTTTTGGGCCAGGCCTCCTGGGAAACACCATAGTCATCATGTAGGTCGGCGTCATCCGCGTTTGAATCATTGAAGGTTAGGTCAATGTTTCCAACTCGTTGAATTATTCCATCTGTCCCCTCAGACGCCTTTTGCTGGATAAGAGCCCAGGATTGAGGCGATAATTTTGCCTGAGCCGCCTTTTCCTCTGATTTCAGGTTATTGGCGAAAGATGAAGCCCACATTACGGATGATGAAGTTACTTCTCCATTAAATGGCTTTATTTGCAATCTTCTTTGGACCATTGGTCTAGGGCTCTTTGGGTCAAGAAAGGATTGCGACGGATGTTCGCTCCGTAGCCCTTTCCTTTGATGTGCGTGTATTCTCATC
>JBNKOV010000016.1:0-21012 GCA_050294955.1 Holophagae bacterium | reverse complement strand
GCAGACGTAGGGGAAATAATCGTGAATAGCGAGCTGAAAGGAGCCGTCAAGAGCAGTGGCCATGAAAGGCTCGCGGGCCTCGATGCAGGCAACCATCTGCTGTGGCGTTAATTCCATCTCATTCATTGACAACCTCATTTCGGCTTCTAAACTTGCGCGACAACGCGGCCTGCTTTTCTTCAATTTGCCGTTCTCTTTCGGCAATGGCGGATTCCACAAAATCCAGAACCAGGCTTTGGAGGCGAATGCGAGCGAATTCGTTGATGCTCAGGAACCCGCCTGGATTCAGCACGTTTACTTCGATCAACTTTTCGTTGATTAAATCTACGCCCGCAAGATAAAGCCCATCCGCAACCAGACGCGGGGCGATGAGTTCACAGATCTCCCGCTCCCCTTTGGTTAATTCGTGTTTCACAACAGAGCCGCCCGCATGCACATTGCATCGATAATCCTCGCTGGAGGGAACGCGCCTCGCGGCGCCAACGGGTTTCCCGTTCAGGAGAATGGCCCGAACGTCGCCTCGATCAGCGCCCTCAACATATTCCTGAACCACCAGGTAGTCCGGGTTGCTGCCGGCAATGTAGAAATCCAGCAGGGAGTGTATGTTGCGCATGGCGGCCTTTTCCAAAACAATCACACCGCTGCCCCCATGGCCGTAGAGGGGCTTGAGGATCATGCGCTCACTTTCAGACTCGCGGATAATCTTGAGCAGGTATTCCTTGTTTTTGGAAACGTGGGTCACAGGCAGAAAGGTGTTTTCGGGATCGTGGAACGAGGTGGTGTAGGTTTTGTTGTTGGCCTTTCTCATGCCATCCACGTCGTTTACAATGAAGACGTCGTCTTTGACACAGTCCAGAAAGTTCAACATCAGGTTGTTGATAGGCGGCTTATTGCGAACAAAGAGCGCGTCGAAACCTCTGAGCGGCAACATCTTCTCGGTCATTTGCAGGGTTTTGAAAAAGCGGACGGGACTTTCCGGGCACTTGCTCATGGGCTGGATGATGCGAAAACGGCCAAACACGTAGTTGTTGCGAATGGTCAGGTTTTTCGGAGAGAGAACGCAGGTCTTATGTCCCCTCATGACAGACTCTTGAATCAAAGAAAGCGTTGAATTGGTTGCCGGGTCTATGGAATCCCAGCTAGAAATCAAAAATCCCACGTTCATATCCACTCCTTAGACTAAAGCGGCATACTTTATCAGAACGACTCAGCAAAAACACAATTCAGAACTCAAGGCCCGCCAGAGTGAAACCACCCCAGCCCTTGCCTTGAGCGGGGCTATTCCTGTTCATTGGAAACTTCAAGACGGCTGTTAAGCCGACGGGAGATGGCGAGCTGTTTTTCATTAATAAGGCGATCCCGCTCGGAAATGGTCTCTTCTACAAAATCAAAGACCAGCGCTTGAAGCTTCACTTTGTAGAGGCGGTTGATGTTCCCAATGCCGCCTGGATTTAACACATTAATTTCAATCAACTTTTCGTTGATCAGATCGACACCGGCAAGGTAAAGGCCGTCCGCCACGAGACGGGGCGCAATGAGCTTGCAGATCTCTTTTTCTCTGGGAGTCAGGTCGTGTTTCACGGCCTTGCCGCCCGCGTGGATATTGGCGCGATAATCTTCATCAGAGGGCACGCGCCTGTAGGCGCCGATGGGCTTGCCATTTAACATGACCACCCGAACATCGCCATAATCGGCGCCCTCGATGTACTCCTGCACAATGACGTAGTCGCGATCGCTGCCCTGGGTGTAGAACTCCAACAGGGAGTGAATGTTGCGCATGGCCGATTTTTCCAGAACGATCACGCCGTTTCCGCCGTGTCCGTGGAGCGGCTTCAGGATCATGCGCTCGGCGGGCGACTCCCGAATGATCTTGATGAGGTACTCCTTGTTTTTGGAAACATGGGTCACCGGCAAGAAGGAGTTGTCGGGGTCGTGGAATGCGGTGGTGTAGGTCTTGTTGTTGGCCTTGCGCATGCCGTCGATGTCGTTGAGAATCAGGGTGTCGTCTTTCACGGAGTCGAGAAAGTTGAGCATGAGGTTGTTGATGGGCGGCTTATCGCGGACAAAGATGACGTCGAAACCATGCAAGGGCAACATTTTGCGCACCAGCACGGCTTTCTTGTGAAATTTGGTCAGACTCTCCGGCACCTTTTCGAAGGGCTGAATGACGTTGAAAAAGCCATACACCACATTATTGCGGATGGTAAGATTTTTGGCGTATAGAATGGCGGTTTTATGGCCCCGCAGACACGACTCGTGAATGAGTCGCAAATTTGAGTTGGTCTCGTAGTTGACGTTTTCCCAATTCTCAATGATAAAGCTTACATTCATAACCAGATCCCTGCCTGCTGTTCCTTCTCGCTCCAATTCAGGTTCGATATCAAGCTCCCCTTTACAGCATTTTATGTCAATGGTTCTTATTTTCCAAACCCAAATGCCCAATTGGGCGAAATACCTGGCGAAAATTCTCGCTGCGCTCCCCAGCATGCTCAAAAAAAACCATTTATTCGGAGCCGCCCAATGATGGCTCTTTAAAATGGGTCTCTAAAGCCGCCACAATGCAAAAATCTGGGGGCCGGGCGTCACATGGGGTTTGACGCGCCCCTTCTAAAAATGCATGATAAGAACGTGCGGACACAAATCATAAGGAGGAGCTTCACTTCCATGCGAATGTTTTTAGTTTTAATGTCGCTCTCCAGCCTGATGGCGTGGGCTGGGGAACAGGGCCTCACACCCGATGACGTAGCCAGGTTGCGATCCGTTGGCGACGCGGTCATGTCGCCCGATGGCGAGAGGATTGCCTATACCCTCAACGTGCCGAGGAGACCGTTTCTCGATGAAAACGGCAAACCCTGGAAGGAACTTCATGTCTGGGATTCCGTTCGGGGCAGCAAGCCCTATATTACCGGCGAAGTGAACGTGGACAACGTGAGCTGGAGCCCGGACGGCAAGTGGATCAGCTTTACGAGCAAACGAGGAAAGGATAAGGAATCCGCCCTTTATGTTCTGCCCTACGATGGCGGCGAAGCCCAAAAAATTCTGTCTCACGAAACGGGCATTGGGAATTACGAGTGGTCGCCCGACGGTCGCCAGATCGTGTTTCTGGCCTCAGACGAAGAGAACAAAGAACGTAAGAAATTAAAAGACAAGGGTTTCGAGCAGGAGATCTACGAAGAGGAAAGCCTTCCCAACCGAATCTGGATCGCCGATATATCCGGCGATGAACCCGTGAAAACCGTGGTTCCCTCCGACGGCCATGTGAAAGCGGTCTCCTGGAATCCCAACGGCAAATCTCTGGCCATCGCCAAGGCGCCCACCACCCTGGTGGACGATGGCATTGTTAAAAATCGGGCCTTTGTGATCGACGCAAAAAGCGGCCAGACGCAAATGGCCATCAAGAACCCCGGCAAACTGGGCGAGATGAAGTGGAGTCCCGACGGTTCAAAACTGGCCCTGATTTCCGCAGCCGATGAGAACGACCCCAGCGCGGGCCGTCTCTTTATTGCAGATGTTAAAGGAAACAAGGTGGATCGCTTCTTCCTGGAAGACGAGGGCGACGTGTCCACCATTGCCTGGAAGGACGCCAACACGGTGGTCTACCTGTGGAAAAGCGGCGTGGACACGAGCGTGAGAACCTTGAATCTCAAGAAAGGCGCCGCCCATGATGAGCTGGAAAACAGCGGTCTCACGTTCCCTGGCCTCAGCTACGGCTCGGGAAAAATGGCGCTGGTTGGCGACAGCCCCACCCACCCCGGCGAGGTTTTCTTGTGGGCTGAAGGGACCGCAGGCGTGAAACGCCTCACCTTCTCCAATCCCTGGTTGGATGCGGTTGCGCTGGCGCCCCAAGAGGTGGTGAACTACAAGGCTCGCGACGGGTTGGACCTTCAGGGCCTGCTCATTCGACCCCTAAACGAGAAGAAGGGCGAAAGGTATCCCCTGATCGTGGTGGTGCATGGCGGTCCGGAATCCCATTTCAATAATGGCTGGCTAACATCCTACTCACGATTGGGCCAGATGTCGGCTGCCAAGGGCTATGCGGTGTTCTATCCCAACTACCGCGCCAGCACGGGACGAGGCGTGGCCTTCTCAAAACTGGATCACGGTCGGCCCGCCATGGAAGAATTCGACGACATTGTGGATGGCGTGCGCTACCTGGTTGAAAAAGAAAAGCTTGTGGATGAAAAGAAGGTTGGCGTCACCGGCGGATCTTACGGCGGCTACGCCACGGCGTGGTGCTCAACGGCTCTGACCGAGCATTTTGCCGCCGGGGTCATGTTCGTGGGCATTAGCAATAAGATTTCCAAAGCAGGCACGTCCGATATTCCCGAGGAACTCTTCCTGGTCCATGATCGCCACCGTCTCTGGGAGGACTGGGATCTCTTCCTGCGCCAATCTCCCATTTACCATGTGGAAAAAGCGCGCACGCCGCTGCTGATCATGCATGGCAAGGACGACACCCGGGTTCACCCTTCCCAATCCATGGAGCTGTATCGTCACCTGAAAACCATTGGGCAGGTTCCAGTTCGCCTGGTTTTCTATCCCGGCGAAGGCCATGGCAACAAGAAGGCCGCCTCTCAATACGACTACAGCCTGCGCACCTTGCGCTGGTTTGATCATTTCCTGAAAAACGACGGCAAGACCTTGCCGCCCAAAGATCTCGACTACGGCTTTGACACCTCGGCCGCAGGCGGGAAATAACCCATAGCCAGGGCGAGCCGGGCTTTTGCGGCTCGCCCATCCCGATTGCTAACGGTTCTGGTTGTTCTCGAAGAAATCAAAGTCGATGCTCAGAGCGGCGGCGAAAATGACCGCTTTCTGCTGCAAGGTCCAATCCACGTCGCCAAAATCCAGGCCGAAGTTGTCGGCGTCAGTGAAGATTTCTTGAGCCAAGCCGCTCCATTTCTTACTGATAACGGCGACCTCCTTACCAGATCGGTCGAAGATGGGAAAGGTCCAAAGCCGCCAGAGCGGGCTGGCGATGGTTGCGAAGAGGTCCCCGTTTTGGTCCCGTAAGTCGTATCTTTTGTAGAGGATGTCAAACTGACGATGGATGCTCCCCATTTTCCTGCCGTCGGGTGTGGCGACGTCCAAATCGGAAAGGAAAAAGAAGAAGCTCCGGGTCAAATTAAGGGCTATGTCGTTGGTTTGAAAGTCGAGAACCTCTATGTCCAGTGGACGATGGGAGCCGAGGAAAATACGAATCAGGGCGTTCACCAAGCCCTGGCTGCGCTCTTCGATCACACCTATCATTCGGCCATGATGGTCGGAGATATGGTATTGGTTGGACTGTTCCCAGTTGAAGAGGATCTCGTACCAGTGTTTGGAGTTTTGTTGGATGACCAGCGCGGGACGGGACAATAAGCGCTCCAAGGGTCCATGATCTGAGAATGAGCTGGCGGGCTCCGATGGTTGGAGCGGTTGCTCCGGCTTCTGATTGGCGTATTTTGCGAAGATAACGCCGCAACGGGCGCATTCCTCAGCGGCCTCATTCTCGTAACCGCATTTGGGACATTTCATGGGGCCTCTCTTTTGGGTTCGTTGTAGGGAATAGCGTAGGTGCAGGTCGCATGGGCCACGGGCTCCGACTCCCCATGGGAAAACATTTTGATGTCGCCAAAGGCCAGTCTCCGACCCAACTTGAGCAGGCTCACCTCGGCGATCACATCGACGGGATTGGGCCTGCGCAGAAAGCTGATGTTGAGGTTGGAGGTGACCGCGTCGAAAACCGGTCCCAACTCGCCCAATATGGCGAAGTACATGGCCGCGTCGGCGAGTTTCATCATCGATGGGCCGGACACGGTTCCCCCAGGTCTTAAATGGCTTGCATCCACAGGGAGCCGAACACGAGCCTGCATGGAGCCCAGCGACTCAATGCGGAAGGGTAGGCTGTCTTCGGGGTATCGGTCCCTGAAAAAATCGTAGATTTCCTCGGCGGTTATTCCGGACATGCCTGGCTCTCCTCTTTAGGTGCATTAAGGCAGGGCCGCCCCAAGGGACAGCCCGTCATCAACGGTGCTCCAGCGCCACGTCAATGCTTTGACCATTGGCGGGGAAATTAACCCAACGGGTCAAGTTGGGATACCCCGACACGGCAACTTTGTAGTAGCCCGGCTTCAGGGAGACGAACCCAAACCAGGAAAAGGACATGCCGTATTTGCTGCTGTTCATGGTGGTGGGCTTGGTGGTGGATGACGTGGCGTATGTCCAGACGTAATCCTCCTTCAACATGGCGTGCAAAGCGCTCTTTTGAGTATGGCCCTGAGCGTAATATTGTTGCAAGCGCCCATTAAATTGGGCGTTGGCCTGATAAAGCGCGACCTGTACATTGTTCCACTGCTGATAATAGCCCCCATTGATGAAGGTGAGCGTGCCGTTGATCTTACAGGTTCCCGCCGCATTCGCCGGCGCGGGCGGCGGCCTGTAGTTGTTGGCGGGCGGTGGCGGAGGCGGTGTGTAGGTGTTGGTAGGCGCAGGAGTGGAGTAGGCGGGCGCTCCGCCTCGGGCCACGTCGGGCAGGTAATTCAAAGTCTTGGGATAACCCGGGTCCAAGGCGCCGGATGGAACCTGGATTCTTACAAAGCCGTTCCCAGTAAAATAACCCTTTCCGCCGTAAGATGTTGCGCCACCTATAGATCGGTAGCCAACGCCTGGCCATTTAACGGAGGTGTATTGGGGATAGCCCGGATCAATTTTATTGGTTTTCACGTCGTAGCGGACATAGGTTCCCGAGGCGTTGTTAAAAAGAAACGCCTTATTGCCGGACCAGTAGAGCGCCGCGTCGATCTGATTCCAATTAACCGTCCAATTCCCCTGGATATACTTGGGATAGCCAGGATCTGCCCGGTCAGTTGCAATATCATAACGAACGTACATGTTCCCTGAGAAAAAATACGCTTTTCCATTTTGCCAGTTTACCGCCGCATCGATTTTATTAAACGGCAGTCCTTGCCAATTACCCTGGATATACTTGGGATAGCCAGGATCCATGCGATTCGTGTTTAGATCGTAACGGTAGTATAAATTGCCACTGAAGGCGTACATCTTCCCAGATTTCCAGGTGACCATCGCGTCAAAATTGGTCACACCCTGAAACAGGAACATGGTAATTAAAAAAGTGATCATGAAATACCCTCCCAATAGGCAACACACCATTGTACTCGATCATCGACACATCCTGACCTGGTACTAAGTAAAACCTTTTCATAACAGACATTCCGAGAAAACGATCATCACTGAAACAGCTTGGGGCGCAGCAGGGAAAGGCCATCTTCAACTCGGGATAAAAAATAAATTCGGACCGATAAAACCGCCCCAAATATCTCAACAACAACTCTCCCCGAGGAAAGACCTGCTCAGCGGGCCGCCCCGTTTACTCAAGACAATGTCAAACCTGCACAACCCGTCGCTACGCCTGCACAAGACAAGGTCAAACCTGATCAACACGCCGAAATACGCCCCAGGACAAGGTCAAACCTGCACAAACCGCCGCAATAGTCGCACAAGACAATGTCATACCTGCACAACCCGCCGCAAAAGGCGCACAAGACAAGGAAAAACCTGCACAACCCGCCGCAAAAGTCGCACAAGACAATGTCAAACCTGCGCAACCCGCCGCAAAAGTCGCACAAGACAAGGAAAAACCTCCCCGACCCGGCGCAACATTTCCCCAAAACAAGGATCCGCGATTTTAGCCGATGGCAACCTTCATCCAAACCAACGACAGTTCCCACAATTAGAAGTCAAACTACTTTTTTTCAATAACTTCCAGAAAAATCCAAAAAAACCGGCATGGGAAAAGCAAAAACCTAGCCGATGTCCTCCCCTTTTTTCAGACGGGTCAACAACCGGTCCAATGCAGAAGCGAATTTACTCTTGTCTTTGGCCTTATATGGCGGCGGCCCGCCGCCCATCATGCCCTGATCTCGCAATTCCGAAAGCAGATCCCTGGTGGCGAGGCGCTCCTTTACATTCTCCTCGGTAAACATCCCGCCGCGAGGATCAATGCCATGAGCGCCCGCATCCACAATGCGGGCGGCCAGCGGAATATCCGCCGTAATCACCACGTCTCCGGGTTTCACATTGTCCGCAATATAATCATCCGCAACATCAAAGCCGTGGCCCACTACTTCCACCGTAATCCATTCAGAAGCAGGCGTGCGCAAAAAATTATTAGCCACAAGACATGCCGGGACCTCCATCCTCATCGCCGTGCGGTAGAGAATATCCTTGATCACCACTGGACAGGCGTCTGCATCAACCCAGATTTTCATGAACCACCTCCGGGGGCATCTTAGCACGGCATTGCCTGCAATCCACGAAAAAGCCGAATCCATTTCGGAAATCCCCCACACAACCCTATAAGATGGGTTAAAATAGAGACCTCTGGGGTATATTCCCTTTTTCTATCGATCAAACCAGAACAACAAGGACGGGCTCGGTGAACGACGAATCATCAATACATGAAGCGCTACAGAAGGCTGGCGGACTCAAACCAGGGGCGGCCGCCCAGGTTTCCAGGGAGACAGGCGCGCCCGAAGCCGACATTTACGGCGTAGGCAGTTTCTATCATCTCCTATCCCGACCCGACGCCAAGTTAAGAGTTTGCACCGGCATGTCCTGCCTGCTTGCAGGAGCCGACAAGGTGTTGGCCCAGGCCGAAAAAGAGGGCCTGCCCGTGGAGGGCTGTTCTTGCCTGGCCGGTTGCGATGTGGCGCCCGCCGTCCTCAAGGAACGCAGAGTGCTGCCCGGCGTCTCCACCCAAGATATGAAGAACGCCCGAGGCGACTGGAAACGCATGAAGCCATCTCGTGGCGAAGGTTTCTGGGCAGGGGTCATTGGTCCAGCCAAAGACGACCCCCAAAACCTGGTCCTCAATCTGGCGGGCGAGCCGGATTGGAGCGGCAAAGCCTTCCAAAATGCTCAAGCCATGGGCGCTGGGGAAGTCATGAATTACGTTGAGAAGTCGGGCCTGAAAGGTCGCGGCGGCGCAGGCTTCCCCGCCCACATCAAATGGCGCGGCGTCCACAATCAGAAAGAGACCAAACGATACGTGGTCTTAAACGCAGACGAAGGCGAACCCGGCACCTTCAAAGACAGAGAGATCCTCCTCAGAAGACCAGACCTGGTGCTGGAAGGCCTTGCCATTGCCGCCAGGGCAGTAGGCGCGGAAGACGTCTACCTCTACCTGCGAGGCGAATTCGAAATTCCCTGGGGCGTCGTGGAAGACGGCATCGCCCGAGCAAAAAAAGACAAGCTCTTCCCCAATATAAACTTCCATATGCATGCCGGCCAGGGCGCCTATATCTGTGGCGAAGAAACCGCACTGCTGGAAGCACTGGAAGGGAAACGGGGCATGCCTCGCCTCAAACCGCCGTTCCCAGTTGAAGTAGGCCTGTGGGGCAAACCCACCTTAATTCACAACGTGGAAACCATCGCCTGCATTCCCCCTCTCATCAACAAAGGACCGGACTGGTTTACAGGCCTGGGCCGCACGGAACCCGGCACCAAGCTCTATTGCATCAGCGGACACGTCAAAAATCCAGGCACATACGAACTGCCTTTTGGGATTAGCCTGGAAGAGCTGGTCGCAGCGGCGGGCGGCTACGTTGGAACTCTCAAAGCCTTCAGTCCGGGCGGCGCCAGCTCCGGTTTCCTGCCTGCGGACCAGAGCAACCTGCCCCTCGATTTCAAATCGCTTGCCGAAGCAGGCTCCATGCTGGGCTCAGCAGGGGTGGTCGTCCTAAACGACAGCGTAGACATGAAATGGGCCGCCCGTGAACAGCTCCGTTTCTTTGAAGACGAAAGCTGCGGACAATGCGCGCCTTGCTGAATTGGCACAAGGTTCCTGCGCGAGACCATGGACCGCCACATCACCGACAACGCCCAGACCAGCAAACAGACATTATCACGAGTTGCTGAAACAGCATGGCAGATGAACGAGGGCTCTATTTGCGGATTGGGCATGGCCGCTCCCCTGCCGTTAACCAGCGCGATTAAATATTTTCCTGAGGAGTTCGGATCATGACAAACACCATTGAAATCAATGGCCAGACTGTTGAAATTTTTGAAAATGAAACCCTGCTCGAAGCCGCTCGCAGAACAGGATTCGATATTCCCACCCTTTGTCATGATCCCAGATTGGATCCCACAGGCGCTTGTCGCGCCTGCCTGGTTGAGGTGGAAGGTCAGCGGCGTCTCATTCCCTCCTGCGCCACCAAAGCCCAGCCTGGCATGGTGATGAAAACAGAAAATGACCGCATTGATCGGCACCGCAAATCCCTGTTTGCTTTGTACTTGACCGATCATCCCCAAGAACCCGTCGCCTGGGAGCGGGGCGCGCCAAACCAGCTCCTGGCTCACGTGGACGCCTACGACGCTCCCACAGACTGGCCCAAAATGCCCACCTTGCGACGAAGCTACGAAGACGACCCCAACCCCTACATCCACTTTCAGGCCGAAACCTGCATCGCCTGCGCCCGCTGCACCCGTTACTGTAAAGAAGTAGAAGGGGTTAGCGCCATTACCCTGGCCGGACGCGGCGCCCAGACCACCATTTCAACCGCAGATCACCGCTCCCTGCTGGACACCACCTGCGAAATGTGCGGCGGCTGCATCGGGGTCTGCCCAACCGGGGCCATGACCGAAAAACTGCCTCTAACCAAACAGGCAAGGCCCGAGCGAGAGCTGAACAAGGTGCGCACCACCTGCAACTATTGCGGCGTGGGCTGCCAGTTCGACTTGAATGTGGACACCGCCGCAAGGGACGGCAAGGGAAAAATTGTAAAGGTAACAAGCCCCGATCCAGAGACCACCACCAACGATGGCAACCTCTGTGTGAAAGGCCGATTCGCCTACGAATTCATTCACCACGAGGAACGGCTCACAACGCCCCTGGTTCGCCGGTCAGACGGCGAGCTGCACGAAGCAAGCTGGGAAGAAGCCCTGCGCATAGCCGCGCAAGGCCTCATGGGCGTTAAAGAACGCCACGGCGCCGACGCACTGGGGTTTGTAAGCTCCTCTCGCTGCACCATGGAAGAGAACTATCTCGTGCAAAAACTGTCCCGGGCGGTGTTTCAGACGAACAACGTCCACCAGTGTGCAGCCACGTGACACGCCCCCACCGTGGCCGGTCTGGTCACAACATTTGGCGCGGGCGCCATGACAAATTCCATAGGTGAGATCAGAGACGCAGACTTTCTGTTCGTTATAGGCAGCAACACCAGCGAGGCCCATCCCATTATCGCAATGGAGATGAAACGGGCTGTGCGAAGAGGCGCCGCCATGGTGGTGGCCGATCCGCGCGCTATCTGGATGTCCACCATTGCCGACAAACATCTCCAACTGAAACCAGGCACAGACGTCTGGCTTCTCAACGCCATGGCCCATGTCATTATTGAAGAAGGCCTGGTAGACGAAACCTTTGTGTCCCAACAGACAGAAGGCTTTGAGCTAGTTAAGGAAACCGTGGCCCGCTACACCCCGGAAGAGGCCGAAATCCATACGGGCATCGCCGCCGAAGACATCCGCTGGACGGCGCGCAAATACGCCACCACGCCCAAAGCGGGCATCTACTACACCCTTGGCATTACCGAACATTCCCACGGCACGGACAATGTCTACGCATTGGCCAACCTGGTGCTCATGACCGGTCACCTGGGCAAACCCTCGTCGGGCATGAACCCACTGCGCGGCCAGAACAACGTTCAGGGCGCCAACGACGCGGGCGCCAGCCCCATTTTCTATCCGGGCTATCAGAGAGTGGACGATCCAGAAGCTCAGGCCCGGTACGAGAAATCCTGGGGCGTGTCCCTATCTCCCGAACCCGGCCTGAACCTGAATCAGATGATGAAAGCGGCCGGATCGCAGATTAAAGGGTTCTTCGTCATGGGCGAGGACATTGTGCTTTCCGAGCCCAACGTCCTGAAACTGGAAAAGGGCCTGAACAATATAGAGTTCCTGGTCCTTCAGGATATCTTCCTCAACGAAACGGCCCGATTCGCCGATGTCATCTTCCCCGCAGCGGCCTTTGCCGAAAAAGAAGGGGTCTTCACCAATTCCGAACGCCGGGTCCAGCGCGTGCGCAAGGGCGTGGAACCGCCCGGCCAGGCCCGAGCGGATTGGCAAATCCTCATCGACCTTGCCAATGCATGCGGCGGGAACTGGCATTACAACAGCGCAGCCGAGGTCTATGACGAACTGGTGCGCGACGCCTCCAAATTCGCCGGCATCAGCCACGCCCGCCTCGACAGCACCCAAAAGGCGAAAGGCGCCTACGGCTATAAGTCCGGCCTGCAATGGCCATGCACCGATCCTCAACATCCAGGCACCGAATACCTGCATTCCACTGGCGTATTACGGGGAAAAGGGCTCTTTACCGCCGTAGAGTACCGGCCCTCTGAGGAACTGCCTTGCGAGGAATACGGGCTGTTGCTATCCACCGGACGCACCCTCTATCATTACAACGCAGCCACCCAAACCAGACGGGAATCGGGACTGGACATCAAGCAACCCGAGGCCTTTGTGGAAATTCATCCCAGAGACGCCCGCAAGCGCAACATCTCTCATGGCGACCATGTCAAGGTCACCACAAGACGAGGCGCCGTGGATGTTCGGGCCGTGGTCTCCAGACAGGTGAAGCCCGGCTGCATTTGGATGCCCCTGCACTTTTCTGAAGCGCGGGCCAATGTGTTGACCAATGACGCTGGCGACGCGGTTACTGGCACGGCGGAATACAAGGTCTGCGCCGCCGAGGTCACAAAAATGGCTGATGTGGCTTCTGGAGACGCCTCTTTTCCTGGCAACTTCTATGAAGCCCATGATCAGGATAAGGTCCCTCAAGATCTCGCTACCTGAGCAGCCGAAACCATAGTTAAAAGGGCCTCTGGAAACGGACAATTCAAAAGCCGTTTTCAGAGGCCTTTCTTTTTAGGCGCCCTATCCAGCCAGCAGCGCCATAGGTGAAATGATAGTAGTATTAAGACAACTCACCGATTTAAGAACCATGATCAGTTTTATCTTATTTGCCATGTTTTTAACCGCCAATTTTGTTTAAACAGCCTCAATCAGGACCAGAACCAGCTAAAAGTCGGGATAAAATCATCCGCAAAAATGGGTTCAGCGCCAACCAAATCACAATTTTCAATATTTTTTTTCCGTTTATTTTTTGCAGTCCAGCCCCCGATCCGGCCGCCAAAAATTCAGTCAAACCCGTTCTGCCGCAACAACTCCACCCCCAAGGCGCCAGCGGTTGTGGCGTAGTGATGGTAGAGATAAAAAACAAAATATGTATCTAAACCCTAGATTAAGCTTGTTATTTTTTGAATATATAGTATATTTTAAGTGATAGGCCACAATATATAGGTGGGTATTGCGCAAAAAAGGGGGATACAGTTGCTTAAGGTTCTCGTAGCGGATTCAGCGAGTATCACACATTTCGTAATGGAACGCATCCTGGGGCGAGATGGGCACAAGGTGTTCTATGTCAAATACCCGAGAGATTTAATCAACCAGATCCGCGAACTGCGCCCCGACCTGTTATTCCTGGAGCCCGAGATTTCCGGGGGCAAGGGCCGAAAGATCGTGGAATACCTCGCCCGGCAGGTAGACATATCGGTCCCCATCGTGCTGATCACCCGCATCTCGGATTCGGCGAAATACCAAATGGACACATGGCCTGGCGTGCATCGCCTTTTGAGGAAGCCCTTGAATTCAAACAAGGTGCTGGAAGCTGTGTCGTCCATTCCCCAACAGGTCGAAGTTGCCCCAGAGCAACGCCAGGAAAAATTGGGCTAAAGAAGCGGCGCCAAAAAACCGGAATACTTAAACGATCGCGGTTGTGAAATGGCGCGCGCAGAGATGTGAATGGATCGCCGGTTCGGAGGACGGTCGTAATGGGCGTTATCGGACCGTGTTTGGCGCAGGCCGTCTTAATTCAGGCGCCAGATTTTCCGCCATGTGGCTGCACGGCGGAAAACCATAACACCTTTAATCAAGTCAGCCTGCAAGGCCGTTCCTCGCGAACCGGCGACCCCAATCGTCTAATGCCTACCAGGTGGCGCCGGGATGAGATCGGGCCAGGATCTGCATCTCGGCAAGCATGTGACCGAGATGTTCGCTATGGCGACCCAACCGACTGCCGGAAGCCATAAACCCGTCTTCAGGCATAGTGAGAGTTCCCTTTTGCAGTTCAGCGGAAACCAGCTCACGCCACTTGGGCAGAATCTGCTTCAGGTCGGGAATCATGCCTTTTTCCAGCAGGAGCTCATCCACTTCATTGGTGAAGAACAACTCGCCAGTGTAGGTCCAGTATTCATCAATGGCCCGCTGAAGCCTATCATGGCTCTCAGTGGTGCCATCGCCAAGACGGTGAATCCAAGCCCGGCTGTGGCGGAGGTGATAGGTGGTTTCTTTATGGACCTTGGAAGCGATAGCCGCCAGCGGCTCGTAGGAGCTGGACTTCAATAAGTCGTAGAAATGCCAGGCCATTGCGTCGAAAAGGAACTGACGGGCAATGGTTTGAGCAAAATCCCCGCGAGGTTGTTCCACAAGCTGCAGGTTGCGGAACTCGTATTCGTCGCGGAAATAGGCCAGATCGTCTTCGCTGCGCCCCTTGCCTTCCACTTTCCCAGCGAGGCTCAAAATCGCCTCGGCCTGACCGATAAGGTCAAGGGAAATATTGGCAAGGGCCAGGTCCTCTTCCAGAATGGGACCGTGTCCACACCATTCCGAGAGCCGATGTCCCAGAACAAGCAGATCGTCCCCAAGTCTCAGAAGATATTCAAAAAGAGCTTCTTGTGTCTTGTTATCCAATTCTGTCATAGGTTTCGCACGCCTCTGGGCACCTTGTAGAAACTAGGGTGAAGATAGATTTTATCGTTTGCCGGGTCAAAGAAGGGACCACTGTCTTCCAAGGTTGTGGCCGTAATCGCATTGGCGGGCACAACCCAAAGGCTGATGGCCTCGCCTCTTCTCGAATATACGTCTCGCCCGTTTTGAAGCGCCATTTCCGCATCCGGCGCATGCACGCTGCCCGCATGTTCGTGGGCTGCGCCAAACTTGGGTTGCACAAATACTTCCCATAAGGGCCATTCCGTCTGTCCGCTCGGTTCTTTAGTATCAGTCATAAAAAAAGTCACTCCCGTATCAGGCTACTTGCGAGGGGTTTCGCTTGGCTGCATAGGCCTCGGCCGCCTCTCTCACCCAAGCGCCCTCGTCATGGGCGTTTTGCCGTGCGCTCAAGCGCTCCTTGTTGCAGGGACCGTTCCCCTTCACCACTTGCCAGAACTCTTCCCAGTCGATGGGTCCAATTTCCCAATTCCGGGTGTCCTCGTTGAATTTGAGGTCGGGATCGGGGAGGGTGAGATTCACCTTTTGAGCCTGGGGCACGGTCTGGTTGATGAACCGCTGACGCAGATCGTCGTTGCTCATGCGTTTCACCTTCCACTTTAACAGCGTCTTGCTGTGTGGAGAGTCCTTGTCTGAGGGGCCAAACATCATCAGAGACGGCCACCAGAAACGGTTCACGGCGTCCTGGACCATCTTGCGCTGGGCAGGGGTTCCCTCCGCCATTCTGGCCACAATTTCGTAGCCCTGCTTCTTGTGGAAACCCTCTTCTTTGCAAATGCGAATCATGGCGCGGGCATAAGGGCCAAACGATGATTTGGCCAACATGGTCTGGTTGACAATAGCCGCGCCGTCCACCAGCCATCCGATAACGCCGATATCCGCCCAGTTCAAGGTGGGGTAATTAAAAATATTGGAGTATTTGGCCTTGCCAGTGAGCAGTTGATCCACCATTTCGGCTCGATCAATGCCCAGCGTCTCAGCGGCGCAGTAGAGGTAAAGGCCGTGGCCCGCCTCATCCTGAACCTTGGCAATGAGCACCTTTTTGCGACGCAGCGTAGGCGCCCGGGTAATCCAGTTCCCCTCAGGCAGCATCCCAACTACTTCCGAATGGGCGTGTTGAGACATCATGCGAATGAGTTGTTTACGATACGCGTCAGGCATCCAATCCTTGGGCTCAATAATTTCGCCCCGATCGATACGATCCTGAAAAATAGCTTCCTGGTCACTCTGTGACATACGCCCTCCAAAAACAGCGTTTTCCTTAGACGGTCACATTATATCAAAGATTCAGGAGAAGGAAATCGAGTATTTTGCCAAAGAACGGAACTGTCATTGGCCCAAATTCGTAAAATTGGCCCGTACAAGGATCTTTCCATGAATTTACGGCAATGGAGCAGCAACCCACATGGGCGAATCGGAGTATAATGGAAATGGGTTTTGATTTTATTCGAGCCGCGTCAATCCCCCAATCGGGCCGCCCGGAAATCACCATGCA
Source organism: Holophagae bacterium (assembly GCA_050294955.1). GTDB lineage: Bacteria > Acidobacteriota > Holophagae > Acanthopleuribacterales > Acanthopleuribacteraceae > JBNKOV01. The sequence goes on along the minus strand of JBNKOV010000016.1, from coordinate 4,673 downwards.
CGACTCCCGAAAAATCATTCATATCGACATGGACGCCTTCTTCACATCCGTGGAACAAAGGGACTTCCCAGAACTTCGCGGGAAGCCGGTGGTTGTGGGCGGCATGCCGGGCAAACGAGGGGTTGTGGCCGCCGCCAGTTACGAAGCGCGCCAATACGGCATTCATTCCGCCATGCCCTCCACCCAGGCCTATCAACGCTGCCCCCACGCCATCTTCGCCCGAGCCCGTTTCGAGGTTTACCGTCAGGTCTATCAACAGGTGCGCGCCATTTTTCGCCAGTACACCGATCTGGTGGAGCCGCTTTCCCTGGATGAAGCCTTCCTCGACGTTACCCACAACAAGAAAAACAACCCATCCGCAACCCTGATCGCCCAGGAAATCAGGAAGACCATTTTTCAGGAAACGGGACTCACGGCCTCCGCTGGCGTTGCGCCCAACAAGTTCCTGGCCAAGGTGGCCTCGGACATGAATAAACCCAACGGCATTTTCGTCATCCCGCCCGCCGATGTCTCTGCTTTCATTGAACAACTGCCCATTGGCAAGTTCTTCGGCATTGGCAAGGCCACCGAGAAGAAGATGTTGAAACTGAACATCAAAAACGGGGCCGATCTGAAGGGTTTTTCCGAGTTGGACCTCATCCGCCATTTTGGCAAGGCCGGCGCCTACTATTATCGCATAGCACGAGGCTCGGACCACCGCAAGGTTACCCCTCACCGCATCCGAAAATCGGTGGGCGTTGAGGAAACCTTTGACCGGGACCTGGCCACAAGGGAAGAGATGAACCGGGTCTTAGACGAATTAGCTCAGACACTTGAGGGCCGGCTTCGCAAAGCTGAGCTCTCCGGCAAAACGGTGACCCTAAAACTGCGCTTCGCAAATTTCGACACCATTACCCGAGGCAGAACCACGGAGCGGTTTCTCTGCGACGCCGAACCTGTTTTACAAATCGTCCATGGCCTCATGGACAACATCGATTTGGCGGGCAAGCAGGTGCGCCTCCTGGGCATCACCCTCTCCAATCTGGACAATCAACCCGACCCCCTGGCCGCCATCCAACTGCCCCTGCCCTTTGGGGACGCCTGGGGTTAACGGTTGTTAATACCGTCCAAATTCGCCCTCGCCGCTCTCAACATCTCCCTCCACAACCCTCGACTTGCTGAAGGGATCGGTCCCAGTGATTTCCGTTTTAAACCGGTCAGCCATCTCCTGCAGTCTCAGTGACTGCTCTCGGAGTTTCTCGCTCAGGGCGACACTTTGGTTGGTCTTCATGCCTGCCTCTTTCTTCAGGGGCCGCAGGCTTTCCAGGTCCCGAGTCGCGCCGCAAAGGTCGTTGAGCTGGCGCTCCGCCGCCATGGCGATCACCGACGTTTCCCGGAGCATGTCGTCGGTAGCGGCTAGAATCTCCTTCATCAAACCGGCGAGGGCCTTGCCCAGATCGGTCACCTCTCCCAGCCGGGTATGGGCGTTTTTAACCCGGTTATTAATTTCGACCAAAGCCGCCTCGCCCCTGGCTGTAAGTTCCTTTAGGGTTTCGCTAAACGATTCCGCTCCCTTGGGTTCTCGCTCCGAAGCAGCCTTGGAAATAAGCTGAATCTGGTAGAGGAGACCCTCCAATGCGCCCAAGATCCCGGCCAGATCGCGATCCGTATCGGAAATGCCAAACTGAACCGCCTCCAATTTCTTGCCCGCCTTCTTCAATCGGTCCAGGTTATCCGCCCCATTTTCGCGAATCTGCTTCACCTCGCCCAAAGCGCAATTGGCCTGTAATTGAAGATCTTGCAAAGCGGAAGCCACCAGGTCCAACACGGCCTTCATCCGCACCACAACACTGCCCAGTCCCTGGGAGAGACTGCCCATTTTACCAGCGGCCCCATCCACGGACGAAGCAGAGGCCCGCACCCTGGAAATCACCTCGTTAAAGCTATTCAAAAGACGGTGAAAGGCATGGGTCATGGTGGGATGATTGCCCTCCACGGTTTCGGTGACATAGGCCCTCAAATCGCCAGATGCAGCCTGGTGAAGATGTTGCTCAAGCAGCTGAAGCGGGGTCACAATAGCGTGAATCACCTTATTGGTCTCCTCCATCATAAGCTGGTAGGCCGGGGACAACGCGTCATCGCGCCCTCTTGCGGAAAGCACTCCATCTTCAAGCTGTTGCAACAACCAATTAATCTCCCGATGCCAGGCCAGCCGAGGGTTGGGATCCTGCCATTCCACGAGGAATAAGTCGGTGTTGGGAAGTCGCATGGCGCGAATTTCAAAAGCATCATCGCCAAATTTCACCACAGACCAGGGTGAAAACCCATCACCCACATCCTTCAAAAAAGACGCCGCCTCACTCCAGAGCCGGTTCAACTTCGCATCCTCGCCATGGGATGGAAAATAGCGCTTGAAAAGATCCTTCATCGCCTGGTTCAGCCCCGCCATTTCAGAATTGGGGCGCACCATCATCATGGGTGAACGGGTTTGATCAAAGGCCCGCTTAAAAATCTCGACATCTTTTAAATTCAACAGGGCAGCATCAAAAGTGTTCTTCAACGCTTCAGGGCGACACGACTCATCGCCTTTGCCCCAGGCCGTCATGACGTCATCACAGGCGTCACGCCAGGCTTTGCATTCCTCAGAAAACGTGGAAATCGCGTGATTGAGCCGCGCCACCTCATCCGAACCTATTGGCCCATCCGCGCTCTCGTGCTCGTCGGCCAACTCCTTCAGTCGCAGCGCCTGTCGCCCCGTGAGATGACGCAATCGCACCGCAAACGCCATGGCTCCTAACAGCGCCGACAGTTCCAGCCAGGACTGAACAGCCTTAAAACTACCGATATGATAGAGACGAAAACCAAGGGCCGCCAGCAACAAGACCGTTAAAAAAGCAAGCCCCTGCTTCACCTTTCGAGATTCGTGGCTCATTCCCCCCCTCGCAGCAAAGGCATTTTCACAAAAATATATGGACCAAAAAACACCTTGATAATTATATCGACCCAAAGTCGAAAATGGTTAAAAGATTTAAGTGGGATAAACCCCAACGCCTGGCCAGGTCCCGTGAGATCCGAATCAGACCCCAACTGGTAAAAAACCAGCACGGGCCACCCTCGGTAAATTAAGAATGGCCAACGCCAGACAGGTTGCACAAAATTCGCTGGCTAAATACGAGTAATTTTGTTAATCTTGAGGAGTAGACAAGCACTAAAATCGGGTAGGCCCCGGTGAGGATTTAACTTTAACTCTTGCTGAAGCGATCTCTCTAGTTTTTAAGACGACTCAGGAAAATACGAGCTGTTTCGGAGATAAACAATGGCATTCTTCAAATGGGAAACAGGGCAACCATGGGACATGGCTGAATTACCCCTTGGACGAGCGGGCTATTCATGGACTGAACCCTTTAGAATAGTGGGGGTTTCATGAGTCAACTGAACATCCCCATGTTGAGAGAAAGCTTCAACGCGCTGGCCCCGCAAGGGGACGCCCTCATGGAAGCATTCTACGACCGATTATTTAAAGACCATCCCGCGGTCATCCCCTTATTCGAATCCACAGACATGGACCAGCAAAAAAAACAACTACTGGCCTCACTGGTTTTCGTTGTAGAGAATCTGGACAACCCAGACAGGCTCTTGCCTGCCCTGCGCAAAATGGGGGCCAGGCACCAGGGTTACGGAGCCTTGGAGCCCCATTACCAGGCCGTGGGCTCCACCTTGCTGAGCGTCATGAAAGAACTCGCTGGCGAGGCTTGGAACATTCAATGGGATGAAGAATGGGGTAAAGCTCTCGGATTTGTGGCCGAAACATTGTTAAGTGGCTATCGACAGGAATCAAGGCCTGTAGGCAAAAAAGATGAAAAGAGGTCGAAGGAGGCGGACATGTTCAAGGAATTGATAGAAGGGCACCCGTCGCCCACCATGGCTGTTGGAGCCGGTGGCAAGGTGGAAGTCTGGAACAAGGCCATGGAAAATATCACGGGCGTTCCGGCAGATCAGATCCTTGGCAAGAAAGTCTGGACGGCGTTTTTCGACAAGCGAAAGATGACGCCCATAGACGATGCCTTGCGAGAAGCGGATACGGTAACAGAACCCTTCCATTTCCAAAACGGCGAAACGGATGAAGACGTCTCGGTTATTTTCAAGGCGGTCCCCACCCTGGACGACGACGGCGAACCGCTGGGCGCTGTGGGAATCCTCACCGAACCCACTGGGGGAAGTGGGAACTTGAAATGGGCCGTTGAAGGGGCTTCAAGCGCCATCATCACCGTAGACCGCAGCTTCCATGTGACCTACGCCAACCCCGCGACCCATGCTATTTTTAATAAACACAGCAACGCCTTTCTCGAAGCCTTTCCCAGTTTCAATCCAGATAATCTCATCGGAACCTGCATCGACATTTTCCATAAAAACCCCAGGCGGCAACGCCAGATCTTATCGGACCCCAGAAATCTGCCTCACAAGACCGACATCCATATAGGCAATCTTACCTTCGCCCTGAACGCCACAGCCATTTTCGACTCAAGCGGCGATCACATAGGAAACACCCTGGAATGGTCCGACGTCACCACCGAAAGGGCCAAAGAGAACGAAGCGGCGCAATTGCTGTCCTCCATTGAAGGATCCGCCACCCCTACGATCGTGGTTAACTCCGATCTGGTGATGACCTATCTGAACCCGGCGACCTACAAAAT
>JBNKOV010000015.1:0-21274 GCA_050294955.1 Holophagae bacterium | reverse complement strand
GGTATTGAGAAATATAAAGACAGTCAACCCCAGGTAACTATCCGAGAATTGCCGGGAGCCAATCGCAAGAACTACCTTGCGGGTTATCGGGATTTGAAAGCTGCATTGGGGACCACAGACCCCAATATTGTCTTTGACGATGGCAACCACACAATCAGATGCTACCAGAGTTTCCGATATCTTCGAGAGGCGCTTCCCCAAATTGATCTGTATCTCACTGATATGGTTCCTCAAGATGATAGAGCAAACGTAGCTAAGGTGTTTTTAAATCCTCACCATGTCGCCAAAGCAGAAAAAGAACAAGAAAACCTTTCCGACCAGGCCAAAAATCGAGCCGCGAATTTTACCTACTCAGATCCCAAAACAGAGGAATATCAGAAGGCTTTAGATGAAACCGGCAGTACGCGAGAAGGCCTGGTGCGGTTGATGACGGAAAATGATGGTCTGGTTATCGGGGAAGGGCACACCGAGCAGGGCAGTAAAGCCCTGGTCATGGAAAACCTCCAGCAATTGAAAAGCGCTGGCGTAGACACTATTTACCTAGAGCATGTGAAAACTAATTACCAACCCGCAATCGACCAGTGGTTCGAAAGCCAGGATTCCATGCCCGGCTCTGTTGAAAGAGCCATGGATAATACGGACATCTCAAAGAACCTTAAAGGAAAAAAATATAATATTTTGAAGCTGATAAAGGCGGCGGTTGCCAGTGGCATTCGGGTTGTGGGCGTGGACAATGACGCGGCGTCTTCCGATGGAACAAAGGGAGGGCGTGTCATCAAGATGAATGTTCTGTTGGAAGATCTTGTGAATGGCGATACCAGCAGAAACGGAAAGTACATTGTCATCGTTGGCGCCGATCATGCCTCCACGGCAGTCGATGAGACTCAGAGCTATGGCGTAAAACGGTTGCCAGGCGTCTCGGATCTGCTCGGAATACCGGCGGTTCGGTACGACTTGCCTTCCGATACTCTAACAATTGATATGGAAGCTATTTTGAGTTAACCCGATCCGTAATTGATCTCAATGTGCTACCATTTGCTGGTTTATGGCATCCCATTTTGGGATTGTGAGATGGAGCCATTTTTTTCGATACATGAATTGAGGTGTAGGGTTGTATCTGAATTATATTCATTCCTTCAGGGGTCTGGCCATTCTGATGATCGTCAGCGGGCATGTGCTGCCGTGGGGGATTTTCGGATGGACTGGCGAGGAGTTGCGGTATGAGATGGTTCGCACTTTTCTGCGGAACGACACCATTGCCTTCGTCTTCATTTCCGGCTTCCTTTTCCAGCATTTACGCCACAAGTTTGAAGTAAGGCGTTATTTCCTTTCCAAGTTCAAGTTTGTCCTGCTCCCTTATCTTGTGGTCTGTATTCCCGCTATTTTAAAGATCGTTCTGTTTGAAGGAGGCGGCCCCTTTGCGGATGCGTCTACGCCTGTCCAAATCCTTAAGATCTATTACTATGGCGCAGCTCAGCAGTATCTATGGTATATACCCATGATCACACTGGTGTTTCTGCTGGGGCCGATATTGCATGGCTTGAGTGAAAAGCCTGGCTTCTTCTATTGTTTGCCCCCCTTGATGGCGCTGTCGCTTTTCATCGGGCGTGGTCCCAATCCATTCCACAATGCAGCCTATTTTCTTTCCATCTATTTGCTTGGAATGTGGGCGGGGCGCCATCTCGATGCATTTCACTTCAAGTTTCGGCGATGGTTGGGGCCTGCTTTGGGCTTTTGTTTGGTTGTATATTCAGTAGAAGTCTGGTTGAGAGTCAACCGCCCTGATTTGCCCTTGGCGCTGGCCTTGAGTTATTTGAGATGGGCGGTGGGTTGCCTTGTCATTTGTTGGCTGTTTCAAAAATATGAGGCGGCGCTTCCCAAATTTTTGACGCCTCTTGCCAGCCTGAGTTTTGGAATATTTTTCGTTCATGGTTACTTCATCTCAGCACTGGAGCAAATCGCTGGGCGTTTGGGCATGACCCATGCTCCACGTAGTTTATGGGCCGTTGGCCTTGGAATTGTTGTGGTGACCGCGCTGGCTTCAGTAAGTCTTCTGGCGGTTAAAAAAATATTGGGAAAGCGCTCTCGATTTGTTGTAGGGTGCTGACTGAAATTAGGGTCGGTCGTCTTTTTCCAAACAAGCAGCGAAATGAGCGGCGAGCGTTCGAACATTGGGCTCCAGGACCATGCTGTCGTGATTACCCGGCACTTCTTGAATCTCCAAATTGCCCACATATGGCGTCCAACCATTGTCATCAAAGATATATTCGCGTTCCGAGCTTACAACCTTTTGGTCGCTCAGAATAAAGCGTCGATCCAAGGCGGGTCGAAAAAGGGTGACCTTGCCGGAATAGGGTTTAAGATCATAGCAGCTTAACGCCTGGCGAAATGCACTCTCTATTTTTGCGGAGTGGAAACCGGCGGGCAGAGCCTGGGCTGCAGGGGATGGGCTCTGTTTTTTCTTGAAGCGCTCAAGCTCCCAGTTTAAGCGGTTCACCGCCCATTCTTTCAGGTAGCCTAGCCGTTCCTCCCTCAAGCGCAGAAGGTGGATATGCATCTTGTCCTTAAATTGCAGGGGCGGTCGGTAGGGGAGCGGCGTATCCAGCAAAATGAGGCTTTTGACTTCCTCCCCTTGGGCCAGGAGTTGCTGAGCCATTTCATATGCGGTAATGCCGCCTCCCGAGAAGCCGCCCAACAGATAGGGGCCATGGGGTTGAACGGACTGAATTTCTTCCAGATAATCGGCAGCCATATCCTCAAATCGGTTGTGAGGTTGTTCATCGCCATGAAGGCCGCGAGCTTGAAGTCCGTAAAATGGTCGTTCCGCGCCAACCAGATGGGCGAGGTGTCTGAGGTTTAATACATTGCCAAACATTCCTGCAACCAGGAAGAATGGTGTCTTTGGCCCGGATTTCCCCGTATGCATGGCCACAAGATGGGTGTGGCGTCCCTGGTCCCCAGCTCGGTTGCTCTGTTCTCCGGCTTCCCGCAGCATGGCCGCACACCGTCGAATGGTGGGAGCCTCAAATAAAACCGAAATGGGATAGGACACGTGGAAGGTTTCTTTAATTTTGGCGAAGAGCCGAACCGCAATCAGGCTATGACCCCCCAAGTCGAAAAAGCTATCGTCAACGCCAACCTTTTCAATCCCCAGGAGGGATTCCCAAAATGAAGCTAGAACCCGTTCTACCTCGTCAGAGGGTTCCGCAAACTCACTGCTCAATTCTGGTCTGGTAAACTTTTCCTCGTTGGTCCCAACCTGGCTATTGAGTTCTTCCGTCTGTTTTATTTGGGCTTGCAAGTCTAGAGACGTGATTAGGACAACGGGCTCGGAGCCTTTGGTTAATATTTCTTCCAGAAATTGCATGCCCTCTTTGGGGTTGATGCCCTGCTCCAGTTGATTCTTAAGCGCCAGTTCACTGTTGGAAAAACTACGTTCGGTCTGAAACTCGGGTTCTTCTTCGAGATCGGCAGGCAGGGGTTTTATTTGAGGTATGGTGGCGGATTCCAGTTTTTTTAAGCTAAAATCCATGATTTCTAAAAGGATATGGCCATTTTTGTCGGTAATTACGAAGTCAAATGCTATGGTTTCATCTTTCACATCGTTGGGGCGTCTGTTGCTCGCCCAGCTAAAGATTCGACTAGGCAGAGGACCATGGATTCGGATGCTTCCATAGGAAAGAGGGACATAAAGTTGGCTTTCTTTTATCTGATCATATCCACTCACCAGATCCATGGGGAACCCTGTGGCCATGTCCAATAGGGCGGGGTGCAACAGCCAGTGCTTCAAATCTTTGTCAAAGCCTTGAGGCAACTGAAGTTCAGCAAGCGCTTCATTTTTGCCCAGACAAATTCTTCGGATGACATGCCATCTTGCACCAAACCGCAGATGTGACCATTGTCCAGTTTTTAAGCCACTGTCTCCTGAAGCCTCTCGAGTGGTAGGACAACGGTTTAAAATGGCTTGCAGATCTAAAGTTTTGATCTCTGGTGTCCGGCATGGCGCCAATCTTCCCAAGACATGTGTTTCCCAGCCTGGCGCGGTGGTTTCTGGAGAAATCAGACTTTGCGCCTCCAGGGCGTAATCCGCATCAACCGGGCGCAGCTTAATCCTAAAACGCTTTTCCTCATTTTCTTCGACAAAAAGAGGACGGAGGAAAATGAGATCCTTCAATTCAAAGGGGCGTGTTTCACCTATTTCTCTTAAACTGGCTTTTGCCAGTTCAATATAGGCTGTGCCCGGCAGAAGAGCGTGTCCATTTGCTGTGCGGTGTTGGTCTACAACCCAGTGCGATTTGCAACGTAGATGACCTGTTAAGACCGTCCACCCTTGTTTGTCTTTTTCCCATGATTCCAGAAGTGGATGGAGGGCGTTTTGCTTTTGGTGATGGCCCTGGTCAAAAACTTGATCCATGAGCCTCGCTGTCATCCCCACTTTATTCCAAAGGCCCCAGTTGATTGCAACCACTCTTGCTCCACTTTTTTCGATCTTGCTCAGAGCAAACGCATTGAGGAATTCGTTGGCTGCGACATAGTCCACCTGGCCAGCTGGGGCAATGGCGGTGCTGGATGAGGAAAACAGGGCGATGAAATCAAGGGGGAAGTGTTCTAAAACTTCATCTAGGACCAGGGCGCCCTGAACTTTGGGTGACAACACCGACGCCGCTTCGGACCACGTTTTCATGCCTAGAGGCGCATCTTTCAGTACGCCAGCGGTATGAAATGCGCCATGAATGACGCCAAACATTTTGGTGGCAGCCTCTATGGCAGCTCGCATTTCGCTGATATCGGCGACATCTGCCTGAAGCACCAACACCCTGGCTCCCATTTTTTCAAGACGTCGGATGGTCCTTATGTGGGAACTGGTTGAATTGGCCGACCCGTGGTTGGCCAACCAGTCGTCCCATGCGGCCGGTTCGGGAAATCGTCGGCGGGCAATCAGCGCCAGATTTGCGCGATGGCGGCTTGCGAGGTGTTCTGCAAGGGCAAGGGCCAATCCTCCCAACCCGCCTGTAATCAGGTAGACGCCTTTCTCTCTAATAGAAACAGCCGTATCATTATCTGGTTTCACGGTTTGTTGGGTCCAAGTCTGAGCCCATATACGTTTTCTCCTACGAGCGAATACGCCGTTGCTGCAAATTGACAAAAGATCTGCTGCAACAAGATCGGATATTTTTTGAATTTTTTCTGAAGGCGGCGAGCTGTTGCGAAGGAGCCCCTTCTTGATTTTTGGTAAATGGATGTCTATTACAGCACAGGAAAGACCGGGCATTTCCCTAGGCATGACTTTGCAAGGACCAAGGAGGGTTGCCTTGGTGGGACAGATGACTCGTTCACCATTGAAGCTCGCCATTCCGTTCACAACCACATTCATGTGAATGGGTTGCTCCGGATTGGCGTCGATAAATGCCTTGCCGAGAAAAAAGAGGCTGTAAAATCCTCTTTCTTGGGAATGATGATAGAAACTCGATCCGGGCCTAAAGGATTTATCCAGTGTCAACGACCAGAAATGGGCAATCCTATGGGGAATCTTGCCATCGGCAAGCAACGACTCAGTAAGATCCAAATAAGCTGATAACCCCTGCTCCGGCGGCAATCTGTAATTCAGAGCATCCTGACGGTAAAACGCATCTCCCTCTCGGATGATGGCCGTCTCATGGCCGCCCTTTTTCAAGGTTTCGGCAAATCGGTCCGCAACCCCAAAGTTATCCGCAAATATCCACCAGGTAAGTGGTTTCTGTACCGGCTTCTCCAGTATAAACTCTTTCCATTTAATGACATGTCGCCAGGATGCTTTGTTTGAAATTTTTACAAGAGCCGGGTTGGATGCCGTAGGTTTGGAAGAGCGCGGTTCTATCCAATAGTTCCTATGTTGAAATGGATAGGTAGGCAGTCGTGTCCAAGAGGCGGTCGGACATAGGAGATCTGGTTTTAAATCGACGCCGCATGCCCATAGCCGTCCCAAAGCAGTGAGCAAGAAAGCGTTATCGTCAATGGCTTCATCCGCACGACGTAAACTTGGGATGAGGTTTCCGGTTTTAACGGCCATCATATGCGCCAAACTACAGAGTGCGCTGCCTGGACCTACTTCTAAAAAGGTTCTGTTTTCTTGATTTAGGGCTGTTTTTAGTCCATCGCTGAATCGAACCGTTCCTCGAAGGTGCTCTACCCAATACTCTGGGTCAGAAGCGCGTTCTGGGGAAATCCAGTCTCCTGATAAGTTGGAAATAAAGGGAATGGTAGGCGGTTTAAGTGTTATATTTTTTAAATAATTGCGGAATGTATCCAGAATGGGGTCCAAAATCCGGGAATGGGCTGCAACCTTAATTCGGATCCGGCGAAACTCAATTTGTCGTTTGGCGAGGGAAGATGCAAATGTTTCCAGTGCTTCGGTTTGCCCCGAAACGACGCAAATTTCTGGGCCGTTGATGACCGCAAGATCCAAATCTGGCGGCAAAAAAGCTTCCAGGTCAGATTGTGAAAGGTAGACGCTTAGCATGCCTCCGGTTGGCAGCGTTTCAAAAAGCTGACCGCGAAGTGTCACCAGGCCCAAAGCATCGGAAAAGCTAAAAACCCCAGCTAAACAGGCCGCGGTGTTCTCTCCCAGACTATGGCCCAGAAACCCTACAGGTTTGATGCCCCTGTCAATGAATAATCGAGCTAAAGCATATTCAATCAAAAAGATAAGCGGAAGTTGGACTGATGGTTTTTCCAATTCTTGCAGGACCGTCTCGGGATCTTTGGGAAACAAGACTGCTCGATAATCATAAGACGTGGTGTCAGCCAGGATAGTCAGACCTTCGTCGAGTATCTGGGCGAATAACGACTCAGTGTCGTAAAGGTCTTTGGCCATATTGGGATATTGAACGCCGCCCCCGGGAAACATGAACAGGGTTTGAGTTTCCGATTTTCCAGCTTCGTGGGTAAATAGTCTAAATGGAGCGGGATCAAGAAGCACATTGGCTGCGTCAGAGGCGTTCGCACAAACGGCAACTCGCCTGAAGTCGAAGGTTGATCTCCCCATTAAGAGTGTATAGGACGCATCGGCCAGGTCCGGTTCATATTTAGCGAGATGCTCGCCAAGGTTTTTGGTCGCTTGATCAAGGGCGGAACGTGATTTAGCGGAAATCGTAAGGAGATGAAATGGTCTGGATTTGCGCTTTTCAGCATGTCGCTTCGGGGGCTGTTCCAAAACTACATGCGCATTGGCGCCGCCTACGCCTAAAGAGTTCACGCAAGCTCTTCTCGGGCCTATCTTATCTGGCCAATCGCGAAGTTTATCGTTCACAAAAAAGGGAGAGTTGATAAAGTCAATATTTGGGTTGGCCTTTTGGAAATTGAGACTTGGCGGCATTTTACCATGATAAACAGCAAGGGCTGTCTTTATCAAACTAACCACCCCAGCGGCGGTGTCGAGATGTCCGATATTGGTTTTAACCGATCCGACGCCGCAATAACCCTTCCGCTCCGTGTTCATGCGAAAAGCTCTGGTAAGAGCCGTCATTTCAATAGGGTCGCCCATCTCGGTTCCGGTTCCGTGGCATTCCACGTAGTCCACGGTATCTGGATGAACATCGGCTACTGCCAATGCTTCAACAATGGCGCTTGCTTGCCCATCAACACCGGGCGCCAGGTACCCCACTTTGGCGGAACCATCGTTATTCACAGCAGATCCTCGGATCACCGCATAAATAGCATCGTTATCCGCCAAAGCATCGGAGAGCCGTCGAAGCGCCACCATTCCAACCCCGCTGCCAAACAGGGTGCCGGCTGCGCGATGGTCGAAAGCCCTGCAATGACCATCTGGTGAGAGAATTTCTCCAGGTTTAAAAAGATAACCCCGTCTATGGGGAATCTCAATGGTCACGCCGCCAGCAAGGGCAATGTCGCATTCGTAATTTAAAAGACTGGTGGATGCCATGTGAGTTGCCACCAGCGAGGTGGAACACGCGGTTTGGACATTTACAGAGGGGCCGGTTAGGTTCAGAGAGTAGGATAATCGTGTAGCCAAAAAATCTTTATCGTTGCCGGTATGCCTGAGAAGAAAGAGTCCTACATTTGAGAGCAATTCCTGATTATTTAGGATGTTAAAAGCAAAATAGGCTCCCATGCCGCACCCGGCGAAAACGCCAATCGTACCGTCGAACTGCTCTGGAGGATGGCATGCGTCTTCTAAAACTTCCCAACCACATTCGAGAAAATGTCGATGTTGAGGGTCCATTATGGCGGCATCTTTTGGGCTGATCCCAAAGAAACGGGCGTCGAAGCCCTTCATGTCATCCAGAACAAGACCGGCTTTGATATAATTGGGATTTGCAAGTTCGGCTGGGTCAACGCCGGAAGAAAAAAGTTCCTCTTCGGTAAACTGGGTGATCGATTCCACGCCTTCGCAAAGATTCTTCCAAAACGCCTCCACTGAAGACGCGCCTGGGACACGTAAAGCCATGCCAATGATAGCCACATCATGATGGTTTTCAGCAGTTTCATTCAACGACATGGGGGAACGCACCTCTCAGACATTACAGACCACATCTTATTACAAAATTGGATTAAGACAAATGGAAATAAAGAGAATACTCGATTGCAGCCCTGGTGAAGCCCCTAATTTTGGGTTGGCAGGAACCAAATACTAAATCGAGCACCCCTTTGGTCTCTGTTCTCCAAGGCGTAGTCAAATCCGTGGTTATTCAATATTTCTGCGATCATAGTCAGGCCAATGCCCTGACCGTGGGGTTTGGTGGTGTAGAATGGAGTGAATAAAGAGGCCGCCACATCTTCTGATATGCCACAACCGCTATCTTCTATGGTCAAATGCGGCCTGTTCTCCGATAGACTCAGGGTCAGTTGAAGTTCGCCATTTTCTTCCATGGCTTCTATGGCGTTCTTTATGATGTTAATCAATACCAACTCCATCTGTCTCTTGTCCATGGAAATGTTGCCTGAGGGCGTCTCTCTGCGCCAGACCCATTGAATATGGCGGTTTCTCATTTCCGGCTCCATGAGAACCCTAATTTGCTCCAATAACTTGGGAAGATTCACAGAAGTAAGATCCGGTTTGGGCAGCTTCACTACCTCCGTGTATTCCTGCATAAAAGCCTGGAGGTGATCGGCCCTTGATATGAGCACCTTAAGAGCCATGGCGTAATCCTCTCGATCCTTTTCAACTAATTGATCACAATAATGTTCAAGGGAGTGGAGGAGTGAGCTGGCGGCCCCCAGGGAATTATTTATTTCATGAGAAATGATTCGGATTAGTTTACCGTATGCCTCTTTTTCGGTTTGGCGCAGCTCCTCCGTTAGTTCGTTGATGAACATGAATTTTTTATAAAATCCCCGGTCCACAAATTGAGCGTGTTCACATTTCAATCTGCGCCTGCCCTGGTAGGGAATGATGCGTGCTTTCCCCGGTTCAAGGGCCGCCAATGCATCCCCCAAAGGGTGTTTGAGTTGACTCAAAGTTCTATCGACCATTTCCTGATTGGAAAGGCCGAATAAATTTTCGGTCGCGGGGTTCAAGTTCTCAATACGGTCGTCGTAGTGAAAGCCAATCACGGCAGTTCTAGTTATCTTTAGGACCTTTTGAAGAAAGTATTCCTGCTCCCTGTTCTGGATCCTTTCCTGGCGCAGTCGTTCCACCATCCGGTTGTAGATCTGGATCAGATCGTCCATTTCCTTGTGACCTACGGAGCGGACCTTTACGGAAAACTCCTCTTCTTGAAGGAGATGGGTCGCGTTGTGCAACTGCTCCAATGGCTGGAAGACCTGCCTGAAAAGAAGATATCCGCAAATGGCTAGCGCAACTAACGCCGCTTCCAGGCCAACTATGAGAAGCGGGGTTTCTTTAAATTGTTCAAAACAAAGGACTGCCAGAATGACAAAAATAAAGCCAAGGTACAAGTTGAGGCGGCGAGAAAGGGTCATGGCGTCAGCCTGAATTTTTCGAGGCGACGGTAAAGCGCAGCTCTACTAAGACCCAACGATTCAGCAGCCTTGGAGATATTTTGCTTGTGGAAGGACAGGGCGTCAATAATCATGGCCCGCTCCATTTCTTCCAGTGTCATGGTTCCTACCTGAGGCGTTTTGGATTCAGTTTGGGGCCGAGTGACGTCTGCGCCACTGAAGTCCTCAACCTGTAAAACGCCATTTTGGCTCATTAAGACTGCCCGCTCAACTTTCTGTTTCAATTGGCGGATGTTCCCCGGCCAGGGCTGACTGCATAGCCAATTCATGGCGCTATCTGATAGGTTGAGGGAGTCTTTGCGGTAAACGGAAGCCATTCTTTGTAAGAAGTGGTTTGCAATGAGGGGAATATCGTCGCGTCGTTCTCGTAGGGGAGGAAGGTGGATGGCTATCAGATTCAACCTGTAGAGTAGATCTTCTCGGAAGCTGCCTTCTGCCACCATATCAGAAAGAGACCGGTTGGTGGCCGAAATTACCCGAATATCCACCTGTTGGGTGATAGATGAGCCAAGAGGCTCAAAGGTTCGATCTTGCAATACCCGTAACAATTTCACCTGACAGTCTAGAGCCAGGTCTCCTATCTCATCAAGAAAAATAGATCCGCCATGAGCGGTCGCGAATCGCCCTGCCCTTGAGGAGCCCGCATCCGTGAAGGCCCCTTTCACATGACCGAAAAGCTCTGATTCAAAAAGGGAAACCGACAGACCGCCCAGGTTTACCTTTACAAACGGTTTCTGATTCCGAGGACTGTTTTTATGAAGCGCCTCGGCTATCAGTTCCTTCCCTGTGCCAGATTCACCTGTAATCAGAACCGGTGCCTCGGTGGGCGCCACTCTTCCAATGAGGTCCAAAATCTCAAGGAATCGGGGATCCCCACCGACAAGGCCTGTAAAATTATAGGCTTCATCAAGTTGGCTCCGTGTGGGTAAGCTGCCTTTGCGGTTGCGCGCTTCCTCTAATCCCAGAACGGTTTTGACCGCGCCAATCAGCATATCATGAGTCCATGGTTTTGTAATAAACTCAACAGCTCCCGCCCGAACACCGCGAACGGCGAGGGCGATGGAAGCCCAGGCTGTCATGAGAATAACCGGAATCCCAGGATAGCGTTGCTTAATCGTTTTTAACAGAGCCAGCCCTTCTTCACCGCTGGTCTGTCTGGAGAAGTTCATGTCTTGAAGAATCAGGTTAAAGGATTCCTGACTCAAGAGGTCCAAGGCCTGTTGGGGATGGTGTACAAACCGCGCACTATAGCCATGTTGCTTGAGCAACAATCTGAGGGAAATGCATACAGAAGCGTCGTCGTCAATAATCAGAATCATGAAAGCCAACCCCTTCCTGGTATGAATTTTAAAGGAGTGTTGTCATTTAGACAATACGCGATGCCAGTCCTTGATGGACATCTTATTCATAATGCAGCGCTTCTGCCGGGTTAATACGAGTCGCTAGCCAGCTGGGATAGAGGCCCGAGATCGTCGTTAACAAGTAGATAATCAGCATGGCAAGTCCAAAACCTCCGGCCAGAACGCCCGCTCCAACAGAGTCCAGCATTCCTAGAATGGGCAATTGGATCGCAATAACCAAGACCATCAAAATGGCGATTGTGGTGATGATCATAAGCTCACCCAGAATCTGTAGGTAGATCATCCTCCTTGTGGCGCCTTTGGCTCGCCGAACCCCAAATTCAGATGTGCGCCTTGTGACATTTTGCCATAGTACGCCAACGAGACCCATGCACACCATGGTCAGCATGAACACCGCTATCAAAATGAATATGGCCATGACAGTGAACTGCAATTTAAAATAATCCCTACGCATGCGTTCCATAGTCTTTTGCTTAAAAGACCAACCTGGGGCCATGGCTTCCAATTCACGGATTAGAGATTCTTCAAAGTTCATGGTCGTTCCAGGCTCGACCTTCATGACCATTTTTTGTTGCAAAAAGGCGTTTGGCTCAGATAGTAGGTGGGGAATCATTGCAAAGAAATCAGGTGCTGAGAAATCACCTCTATGGCGGTAATCTCGGAATACGCCAATGATCTTATGGTCCACTTCATTGAACTGAACAACTTTGTTTAGAGCACTTTCACCTTTAAAGACTTCTTCCGCCAAGGCCTCGTTCACCACGATGGGCTTCGTAGACAGGGCCAGGTCTGAATACTCCCAAAATCGTCCTTCGAGCATTTCCAAGTCCATGACTTTCTCAAAGTCCAGGCTCACGGGCGTATATTGCAAATAGGTTGGCCTGGATTTATATTCCAAAACGGTGCCCCAGGAGGATTGGCCGTAAGCTTCAACAGAAACCGAGGCCGCGTGGATCACCTCTTCTTTTGAGCGAACATGGTTTATGAGCTGGGTGTGTGTGTTCACCCCTTCGTCTCGGGTGGCTGGTTTCATGATGCCCTCTGGCGCATCAATGTTCATAACCCAAACCTGGTCAAAGGAAAAACCCAGTGGCCTGTTGAAGTTTCCATAGAAATAGAGCCCGGATGAGCAGATGGCGAAAAGCACAATGAACGAGAGGAAGATTTCTAGCAAAATCAAGGCGTTGGTTCGTTTACGATTCCAAGCCAATTGAAGGAGATGGCGAATCATTGGGCGCCTCCTTTGAGAGCCGTAACTGGGTGTTGGCGAGACATTCGCCATGCTGGATAGACCCCGGATAGAATGCCAAATAGGCCTGCAAGCGCCATGGCTTGAAAAAATACGCTGGGATTGACATTCAGATCTGCGTAGGGGATGATTCCTGATACAGTGGCCATTCGCAAGATAACATGAGCAAATAGAAGCCCAAAGAGACTTCCCAAAATAGTGAGTGTCAGGTTTTCCACCAGAAATTGGGCTGCAAGTTCGCCACTGGTGGCGCCAAATGCCTTGCGGACTCCAATCTCGGAATAGCGCTCCATGATTCGGCTCATATTCAGGTTGATCAGGTTCACACATGGCAAAAGCATGAATAAGAGCATAAGGAGAATCATAATTCCTGCAAACTTCTCCAGGCCCGCACTTTCTTTGCGTGACATGGTGAGGCTGCGCGCTACCATCTCCAGTTTCGTGTCCGCAAAAGCAAAGGCGCGGTTATAGGCTTCAGGATCATCAAGCTCTAATTTATCTAACTCACTGGCAAGAGACTTTTTGATGATGGGAAAATCTGACTTTTTCCGGGCCAGAAGCGTCGCATTAAAGCCCGATAATAGCTGGTGGCGGTAATTACTGGATTTTGCAGAGCTTATGGGAACCCAAACATCGGAGTAAGGCGCCATTCTATAAATAGCCACATTTTCCACAACCCCTACAACTTCATAGGTTTGGCCATCTGCTTCCAGGCTTTTTCCTACGGCGCTCTCTCCGTTGAAATACCGATCTCTGGTCGCTTTGTTGATGACGGCTGCATGTCGGCCTGTGGCCTCATCCTCACGAGTTAAGGGTCTTCCTTCGATAAATTCAAAATCCATGATTTCCCAAAAACGGCCGTCTGTTCTCTTGAGGCTCAATTCAAGTTTTCGGTTGTCTACATAAGCCACGACTGTGCTGAACTGAGAATAGATGGTGTAATTTTCTACGCCCTCCAGGTTTCGGATATGGCGGTCCAGAAATTTGTAACCCGGAGAGGAGCGGGCTTCATTGCCTTTCTCCGAATGGACGAGGCTCATTTTGGTGATGTGAAGGCACCGATCGCTGTGGATTTCTGGTTTGCCATTGCTATTGGCATGTTGCACAAGCGCAGCAATTACAATAAGAACCATTAACGTGAAAGCAATGCCAAACAAGCTGACGAAGGTAAAGAACTTTCGCCTGAGCAGCACCTTGACGGCAATCTTAAGGTAGTTTCCAAACATGAGACCTCCTATTTCACTTGCTGACCGTCAAAGATGCGAATAATGCGTTTGGTTCGATCCGCCATGCGTTGATCATGAGTAACCATCACGATGGTGGCTCCTTCATCTCGGTTAAGACTTTCTAAAAGGGACATGATCTCGTCTCCCATCTGGCTGTCCAGGTTGCCCGTGGGCTCATCGGCCAAAATGATTTTGGGGTTTCCTACGATGGCCCGGGCAATGGCGGCCCGTTGTTGTTGGCCTCCTGAGAGTTGGGTGGGGAAGTGGTCTAATCTGGAGCTTAGGCCAACGCGTTCTAGTGCTTCCTGGGCTTTGGCTTTCCTTTCTTTGCCAGAGCTTTTGCGGTAGAGTAAGGGAATCTCAACGTTGTTTCGAATGCTCAGATCGGCTATAAGGTGGAAGTTCTGAAAGACAAACCCTATGGTCTCATTTCGGACCCTGGCGACGTGTTTGTCTTTGTAGGATTGGATTGGTTCCCCGTTGATGCTGATCTGGCCACTGTTAGGTTCATCAAGCAGGCCCATGAGGTTGAACATGGTGGTTTTACCGCATCCGGACGGACCCATGATGGAGATGAACTCTCCTTTTTCTATGGTCAGGTTGATGTTCGTCAAAGCCTGGGTCTCTACCTTGGCTGTCTGATATAACTTGTTGACTCTGCTAAAGGTTATCAATAGATGCTCCTTCACTTGATTGGTGCTTTGATCAGGTGGGCAAATGCGCGATTGTCAGAAATAATTACCTCATCGCCTTCTTCAAGACCACTGATGATTTCTTGATTTTCTACGCCTGAAACCCCTGTTTTAATGGCGACTCTGGTTGCGTATCCGTTACGGATCACGTGGATGTTTTGTCTTCTCTCTCCTGAAAGAGCTGGCCCTTTCTTGATTCGAAGGCTGTCCGTCCTGCGAGCGGTGACAACAAATACGTCGGCTCTCATGTAGGCGTGGAGGGCCATCCCAGTGTTTGAGGGCAGGGAGACGTGAAATTTGAGGACGCCGTCGGATACGGAGGGGAGCAGTTTCGATATGTGACCCTCCAACTTCTGTTGATTGATGTGTACTTCTGTTTCAAGCCCCTCTTCAAGGCGGCCCACATGGAAATCCGAAATGGACGCTTCTACCTTGAAATGGTTGAGATCGGCTATCTTTGCGATAACCTCGCCTCTCCCTACTGGGGCTCCTTCTTCAGAAGGCGCCCAAGTTAAGATGCCGTCTCGATCGGCCCGAGCCGTGGCTCTTTCTACCTGATTCTCCATGGCTTCTCTGCTGGCGCCTAATACACGGATTTCAAGGTTCAGGCCGTTGATCTCGGTTTCCGCTGCTAGGGATGCATCATCCATGGACTCATCGAGCTGTCGCAATTCAATCCGTTTTTTGTCCACATCCAGTTGGGCCTGAAGGAGTTCGTCCTTTGAAATCAATCCCTTGTTGAATAGGGTTTCCTTCTGGCGAAGGCCTACTTCGAGATATTTCAGGTCTAGCAGGGCGACCTCTCTGTCTCCCTTGTGTTTTTTCAGTGTTTGAGCAAGCCGCTGGCGAGCCTGCTGTTTCGCATTTTCTTTTATCGCAAGCTCTTCAGAGAGCTTCTCCAGTTCAATATCCTGGGCATTTGTGTCTAGAGTTAGAATGGGATCTCCCGCCTTAACCTCAACGCCAGGAGATTTCAATATTTTAAGAATCCGACTCTCGATTGGACTGGAAATGATGCTTTCCATTTCAGGTAAAAGCAGGCCGGAAGCCTCTATGGTTGCGGCAACGGGGCCACGATCTACAATGGCTGTCCTGACTTCAGATCGGGATATTGATGGCCTGAAAATGCTAAACAGCCAGGAGGATCCACCCCAAAGAATCATTAACACGACCGTTGGGATCATGATCCATTTTATTCTCTTCTTTTTGTGTATGCTTTCGGCTACTGGACGATCCATTCCCAAATGACACCTCCACGCTCTTATGAGCAAGTTGGGCGCCATTTGGTAAGTTTATGTATTTAATAAAGTTGTGTTGTGTAGCTGAAGCGTGTTATCGTTCGGTTCCGAACATTCACTGTCCGGAAATGAACAGTTGGTTTATGCCTGCCCAGTTTAAATCGGTCCTTTTGAAGAGGGGATCACCCTGGGTCTTCTGGCCATTTGTCGGCCTCTTTGTTCATTTGACATGACTATAGATCAGCTTATCCGAAAAAAGCGTCTCTTTAAGTTTGGCATCCATAGGCCGTGTCATGATGCGTTTCTCATCGTATATCTCAAAGGCGTCTCCCATAAATGTGAACACGCTTTTCCCATCCTTGTGATGGAGTTGAATGATAAAAGACACCTCCATTTCGGGCATTGGGGCATCCAATTTTTGAAAGGCCTTAATGTCTAAGATTTTGAAGAGATCTTTCATTGGGTAACTCCTCAACTCCGCTCTAAGCTGATAATTCTCCATTAGTTCTTCAATGGGATGGACTTCCCCTGGATCTGCGGAGCCCATAAAAAGCACTACCCGATCCAGGTCGGATTCTTTTAACAAGGTGTCTGTTGGATCGACCCAGTAACTCTGGAATAGTATTAGAATACCCAGTAATAGCAAGGAATGTCTCCTTTTAGTTCTTGCTACGAATTGAAAGCGGACCAATCGGCCACAACAATTCTAAGAAGTCTCTGTCCATGGTTCGGAAAACCAGTTCAAATTCATCATAGATGTCAAATCGAGTCCCGAGAAAGACAACCGGTTTTTGAATGCCCTCAAAATAAAATTGAACAATGAGCCGCAAATCACGGCTCAGTTCTTCTGGTTTGGTTATTTCACGGAACTCACTGATTTTCATGGCTGCCAGGAATTGGTCAAGGCGAGCGCCCCTGAATTCAGCTTCGACCCAGGGAAAGTCTTCAAGCCTTTCGCGAGTTACCCTCCTTGCAGGCCTGGCTGTGATTGGAAATAACCTTACCACAACATGAGTTGGTTTGGAGAATTTGAGTAACTCAAGGCTGGTCTCATTTTGGCAATTTGCCAGGAGGAACAAAAAGAGGAAGGTGTTCATTTTAAGGGCCTCTATTCATCGTGTTTCCGAGATTCTGGACCAGTAACATAAACCGGGGTTCCCCGGTGATGTTCACGAATTGGGCCTTGGAATACTCTTACAATAACATGTTCGTACTTCTCTGTCGTATATTTCTCTTCTTTATTATCCCAAACTGGTAATGTTTGGGCCGCTCGGGTGACGTAATCTGTCCTTGATTCGTAGTAGTTGATGGCGTGGCCAAGTTCATGGTAGAATATTTCCAGCGGCGTCAGAGTACCCTTGTCTCCCGATTCGGTAGTTACTTCATAACCAATGTCAGGCACGGTATTGAGGGTGCCTAAAACTTTTACATTTTCTCCGTCTAAGATGCTTGAAATATGCGCGTTGCCTGTACTTTCATAATAGTCTTTGTCAGGAGTGAATTGGTGCTCATCCCTTTCATCAAAGGCAATGATAACGACTCTATTTTTATCATTTTCAAGCTGCTCCATGGCTTTGGACCATAATTTATTCTCCTTTAAAGTTGAAATCATGGACTCGACCTGTTTTTTGAATTCTGGATATTCTGTGGAATTGGCAATGACGAAGATCTCCCCTCCAGGGTCTACCATCATTACGGGGTTGTTGTTCCCGTAATTGTAGAGATTATCGTACTGGTGAGCAGGGTCTGGTTGTATGAATCTAGCCCATAGGGGCGTTACGCAAAATAGAATTATCAGTAGCTTAGACAACGAATCCTCCGAAATACTTTTTGGTATAATAAATTCTAAAAAAGGTTTATGTGGTGCTTTGCTTATTGAATATCGCAAAGGTTTTTATGTGTTATAAAGATATAATTGGTCCCAATTCAGGGTAGGGATGTGGTGTCCAAAAAAATATACAGTATTGACACCGCTACCTACACTCCCATTTTCTCATGGTTCTCAAAATATATCAAGAGTTTCAGGCCCGTGTTTTTACCTCAAATGTTGATCGTGTTCAAAAAAATGATTGACAAAAATTTCAATGGGAATTATATTTGAACATGTTCAGAGTGAGCAGTCAGTCTGAAAGTTTTGTAGGCGGGGGTCGGATTATGGCGGCAATAACACATGAGCAAAATAGGACGCCAAACCTTTCGCGTTCGCGATACTTCTGGCTCCTCACTGGAGCGATTGTCGGTTCTGTTGTGTTTGGGGCAGGCATTGGCCTGGTGCATCCAAACTTGACGCCACTACGCGGTGCATTATTCTTGACCCTATCGGCTGGCGCGGGTTGGGCTTTGGCGCTTGTCGTCTTTGGCGTGCTTTTTCGGCAACGATACTGGGAGTTTGTTTCGAGTTGTCTGTTGGTGATGAACATTGGGGTTCTCTTCCTCATGGCGCCTACTCTCGGTCTGGTTGCCGCCTGGCATTTTGGGTGGCCATATCCTGCGCCCCAGATGATTATCTTGATTGGGGTTTGTTTGGATGGGCTCCTGATGTTCGCGTCATTTGTGCGCATCTCCAAAAAACAAACCTTCCCAAATTGGGTTCCCTACGCCTGGCTTGTATTGCTGCAGGCAGGAGGCTTGCCATTTCTGACGGGATGCCAGCTACTGTATTTTTAATGAAACCATAAGGAGGCTGATATGGGTGTCTTGTTTACTTCACCGCTTTCGGTTCACGGCGAATTACATGGGGTGAAGCTTTTCAATTTTTCACTTGATCCCAATGAAATTGTTCATCTTATTCCCAAACCTCTTATTCCGGTTATCCATAAGGACAGGGCTTGGGTGTCCATGGTCAGTGTGCATCTGAAAAAGATGCGCCCTTCCTTTTTCCCCGAGTCCTTATGTGCGGCCTATCATCACATTGCTTTTCGTGTCCTGGTGGATTGTCCAGCCAGGGACGGCCTGCAACGGGGCATCTACTTCTTGGAGTCCTTTTGTAATCGACCCTGGTTTGTTCGCATGGGCAACCTGTTTACAGACTACGCCTTTTCCCATGCGACCATTGAAGAAAACCATCGCGTTGGCGGTCAGGTCCTAAATGTTGACACGGGTCGGCACAAAGTATCCGCCTTTTGGTCTTCTGCGCCAGGCGAGGTGAGTCCAAATGGTGTTTTTGAACGTGTTGAAGAGGTTATGGACCTGGTTGGTCCCCTGGTTCGAGCCTTCTCGGTGAACGCGAAAGGGGGCGTGGATTCTGTCGCCATCAGTCGCGAGCGATGGCCCCTAAAGCCCATCCATTGCACCCAGTTTAAGGTGGATCGTTTTAAAAGCGCTCATTTTGAGCTGGCTTTACAGGTACAGCATCCCATTAACTACACCTGGTCAAAAGGTCATCGCGTTTTGCTGGCTGAGGAGGTTGCCGCCTGATCCTACTTCCTGGCGATAGGGCTTTTTTGAGGCCAATTTTGAAAGAAAATTCAGCTTTTTCCAACTTCCAGGGCTGCTGAGACGTAATTATCTTTGTTTGGTGCGCCGCTTTATTCTATGATTGTGTTTAATGTCAATGTGGTGCGGAAGGGAGCATATGAATCAGGAGCCATTGGACTTTCAAGAGGAGGCCTATCAGATAGAGGCCCGAATTATTGCGGAATACATGTTGGCGGGTGATAAGGCGTTGGGCGAGGCATTGAGGGACGCCTTAAAGGCCAATTTAATCCAGGCAGTAAAAGAAGCATGGGCGGATAGAGCTCTGATTGAAGCATTTAACCAACATCTGCGCACGGAGCTTGTGAAACGCGCCCAGTCCATGGCTGGCAAGGTTGAGCAGGATGCTTTAAATCGGGAAATATCGGCGGCGCTGGGCAAGCAATGGGCGTCTCAATTCAAGGATAGCGTGGACGACGCGGTTCGGCAGTTTCTAAAAAGTGGCGGCGCTTCTTTAACAGATGGCCAGAAAAACGCCGTTTCTAAAGGGTTTGAAGGCGCCAGTCTTGAGAAAATATTGGAAAAAGCTGTTGGATCTGCCATGGAAACCCATCTTCAAGCCGGCCTGAAAGATGCGGTCTTTAAATCTGTGAAAAGTCAGCTAACGGAACAGCAGGTGCGTCGTATCACCAGCGATATTGTGCGGGGCGACATCCAGAAATCTGAAAAAACAGAGACAGTTCCCTGGTTCAAAGAACCCTCGTGGCTGCTAATGGCGCCTGTGGCTTTATTGTTGATTTTGGTGATCTGGGGAAATCGCGCCAACAGCGTGGCGTTGTCCAAACTCGAAACATCGCTGCAAAGCCCGGTATCGTCTCAGGTTCATAAGCCGGAAGTGGAGAAGAAATCCAAGCCAGATCCTGTGGTTGAATCCAAACCCGCTCAAGCCCCTCCTAAAGATTCTGCAACTCCCAACCCACTGTTAAAGACATGGTTGGCTGCGGTGGAGCCGGATGGCGCGGAGCCTGATGGTTTTGGATTTATTTCTGAAAACCCTGAGTTGGCCCTAGAAGTTATTTTCGGTTTTAAGGACGCCAAAACCCTGAAAGCCGAACTGGCGAATCTTGTGGGCAGGAAAAAGGGCGATCTTTTCTTGGACAGCCCCTTGTTGGATATGAAAGACAGCAGAGTCCTTGCCGCCAGTCTTGCTCAGAAGTTGGTGAGGGAAGCCGCTTTGGCTCGGGGCCATGAACCGGGATGGTCCTGGCTGAGCGCGAAACCAGATAATTACCTCGCTGATTTTAAGGGTGATGGAGATTTCGGCGCCGGCTCCATCGCTTTAACCAATGACTTCTTGACCTGGCTGGGAGAAGCGCCCTCCAGCTATTCCCTAGACCGCACCAAAACTCCCGCAGCTGAGTTCCTTCTCATCAGCTATCTCGCTTTGGAGGCTCTGGGCAACCAATGAACGACACCCTTTCCATCCGCCAGGTCTATTACGGATCCACCACGGGCCGAAGCAATTATCAGATACTCTGCGCCTCTGCAGGAGTTTCAGATGAGGCCATGCGCCTGGTGGACCAGCACGCCAACCTGGGAGGCAGCGCCCTTGCTGGGAAGAACCCCCAGCCCATTTACGCCTGCTATCGGGTTGGCGATGGGGTCATGGCCTTTGCTATGACGGGGTTTCCCTCGGAGGAAATGGGGCCGCGCGGCAACGATTACCTCGTGCATGTGCTGATACTCGATGAGGCGGTGCTCTCTCTATTACGGGGGCAGATTTTCCTCTTGGCTCATCTGTTCAGCACTCAGACAAAACCGGAAAAAAAGGAAGATCTTCCACCCATTGTCATTTCCCGGCGCGAGTATGATGAAAAATCTGCAAAGCCGGGATCAACATGGTTGAAGCCAGGATTTTCGGACGAATTTTTGGCATTTTTACTCACGCGATTGACCATGGGTTCTGTTGCAGCGCTCTCGCGAAAACCGGAGCAGAACATGGCCCTGTGCCAGTCCCTATTCGCTCTGCTGACCCCCGATGACCGAATGCGGTTTTCCTTCTGCACCCATTTCTCCTATAACCGACACCTGAATTACAAATTCACCCTTTTTCCAGAAGCGGATCGAGAGTTGG
>JBNKOV010000014.1:0-21984 GCA_050294955.1 Holophagae bacterium | reverse complement strand
CGCCAGATGCGCAGGCCTTGAAATACAGACATCCCGCAGCAGCCTTGATTCGGTAGACAGCGGCCCAGGGCATGAGTCGCAAGGGCTCGCGCTCAATAGGGGTCTGTATGCCCGGAACCCGGCTCAGCCAGTCATCGACAGCTTCATTCCAGCTTGTATTCTCTTGATCCATCCAGGGAGCCGACCATTTTTCCATGCTTCAACCGCCTCATACCCTATTAAACGGAAAAAAGAGAGGTCAGGCAATGGGCGTCTGTAAGTTCGTTGGTTTTAGGGAGAGAAATGCTGGGGCAAGAAGGTGAACAGGCCCGTTGAAATGCAGCGCGGGTTCCATTTATAATAGTATTAGCGTCATCAGGGAAAAAGGTTTTGACTAAGAGACAGGTTTGGTGTAGACTCAGAACTTCGTCTTTGGACCTATTGTGTCCGGACTCGCGTCTACAGATGCGAGCTCCTCAAGAAGAAGACCAAAAAAAAGATGCCAGGAGAAAAAGAATGTCAACTTTTTTTCCGAGAAAAGAAGATCTCTCTCGGAAATGGTACGTGGTGGACGCGGCAGACAAGTCCATTGGCAGAGTCGCCAGTTTTGTCGCTCGCATCCTGATGGGGAAACATAATCCCCAGTACACGCCCCATGTCGATACGGGAGATCATGTTATTCTCGTCAATGCCGAGAAAATTGTTTATACCGGCAAGAAACTAAAGTACAAGGTATACCGTCGTCATTCATCAAGACCGGGAAGCCTGAAACAAGTGACTGCTGAGGAGATGTTGGCAAAGCATCCCACTCGCCCGCTGGAGCTGGCGATCAAGGGCATGCTCCCCAAGACCAAAATGGGCCGCGCCATGTATGGCAAGCTCAAGGTCTACTCGGGATCAGACCATCCTCATGAGGCTCAGCAGCCTGAACCGCTCGAAGTAAAATCGTAATTTTTGCTCAGGAGGCAATCAACGTGGCCGACATTCAGTACTATGGCACGGGCCGTAGAAAGTCCAGCGTGGCCCGGGTGTTTCTGAGACCCGGAAATGGAGATATTCATGTTAACAAACGCGAGTTTGATGATTATTTCCCCTCCGACCTGCTGAAAATGATCATTCGTCAACCCTTAACATTAACCGAGACCCAAGATAAATTCGACATCTACGTCACGGTAAAGGGCGGCGGCATTTCCGGTCAGGCCGGTGCAATTCGCCACGGGATCTCTCGTGCGTTGTTGGAATTCAACGGCGAGTTGCGTCCCAAATTGAAAACCGCTGGTTTTCTTACTCGGGACCCCAGAGAGAAAGAACGTCAGAAGCCCGGTCTTAGCGGCGCTCGCAGACGTTTCCAGTTCTCCAAACGTTAATAATCAACGGTTCCTGGCATCTCTCCCCTCTTTTCTCCGAGGGGAGATCCTTGAAATTGCATCTAAAGGCGCCGGCCTAAATTTCAGGGATCGGATGTGGGGTAATCACAACAAAATCCGGCTTGTTTTAAAGGAAGGATATTTTGGTTAGCATTTCGATGAAAGAACTGCTTGAAGCCGGTGTTCACTTTGGACACCAGACCAAGCGTTGGAATCCCAAGATGAAGAAGTACATCTTCGGGAGTCGGAACGGCATTTACATTATTGACCTGCAGAAAACCCTGAAGAAATTCAAGGAAGTAGCTCAGTTCGCCACCGAAAGGGCGCAAAAGGGCGGTCAGTTTTTGTTTGTAGGCACCAAGCGCCAGGCTACTGAAGCCATTGAAAGTGAAGCGCTGCGTTGCGGGATGTACTTCATCAACACCCGCTGGTTGGGCGGCACGCTCACCAATTTCAAGACCATTCGCAAGTCTGTGGAAACGCTTCACGATTACGAAGCCATGGCTACCGACGGCCGTTACGACAAACTCACCAAAAAAGAGATTTTGGCTGTCGAAAAGAAAAAAGATAAGTTGAACAAAGTGCTCAGCGGCGTCAAGGATATGACCCGTCTTCCGGACGTTCTTTTTGTTGTTGATCCCAATCGCGAGCGTATCGCTGTTGCCGAAGCCAAAAAGCTGGGCATCCCCGTTGTCGCTATTGTGGACACCAACTGTGATCCGGAAAATGTCGATTATGTCATTCCCGGCAACGACGACGCGATTCGCGCCGTGAAGTTATTCACTTCCAGAGTTGCAGATTGCGTTTTGGAAGGCGGCCAGGCTCGTGAAGCCAGCGCCGAAGAAGAGGGCTCTGACGTGGTCGAAACCCACGGACCCAGCGCCTATCACAGTGACGGTTCCTCACCGAACCTCAATCAATAAAACTTATTGGGAGATATTAGGATGAGTATTTCCGCTAAAGCGGTGAAAGAGCTCAGAGACAAAACCGGTCTGGGCATGATGGACTGCAAAAAGGCTCTCACAGAGACCAACGGTGATATGGATAAAGCCATTGATTGGCTTCGTAAGAAAGGCATGGCCAAGTCCACAAAACTGGCTAGCCGTATTGCTTCCGAAGGCGTCGTAACTTCTTATATCCACGCTGGCGGCAAAATTGGCGTTCTTCTTGAACTCAACTGCGAGACAGACTTTACCGCTCGCAACGACTCCTTCCAGAACCTGGGAAGAGAAATTGCTATGCATATCGCCGCCGTTAATCCTCGCTTCCTCTCCAGAGACGAAGTGTCTCAAGAGGTTTTGGACAAGGAAATCGAGATTGCTCGCGACCAGGCTCTGGCCGCTGGCAAACCCGAAGCCGTTGTTGAAAAAATCGCAGAGGGCAAGCTCCGCAAGTTCTACGAGGAAAACTGCCTCCTGGAACAGAAGTGGGTTAAAGATGGCGACAAGACCATCCAGACTCTGGTTGACGAAACTGTTGCAACGATCGGCGAGAAAATGACCGTTCGTCGCTTCACCCGTTACCAACTGGGCGAAGGCCTTGAAAAGCGTCAAGATAACTTTGCCGAAGAAGTGGCTGCTCAGGCTGCTGGCAAGTAATCTTAACCACATCGTTTATGAGAGGCGAGCTTTTCGAAGCTCGCCTTTTCTTTATCTACTCTTATCTGTTATTGCTATTGCAACCTATATTTTTTGGGGCCTCTGATCCACAACCTTTTTTAACTCGTCCATTCTTGCGCTGTCTGCTCTAAACACGGTTATAATGATTATAGAGCGGCTTTTCCTTTTTCTACTGGCTTGTATTTTTTGATTGAACTCTATTATTGAAATTAAGGTTTCTTTTGCCGGTCTTAGATCTTCACGTTTTTCTTTAAAACGCCGATGTGTGAATTGGAGATGTTCATGCGCTTTGGCAGTTTCCCCCATCTTGTTGTTGTCCTCCTGCTCTGGGGTCCGGGATCCCTGAGAGGCAACCAGATTTCCGACCTCTGGGTTGAACGGTTTTCTCTAGAAGAAGGTCTATCACAGGTTACCATCCAAGCTATTGCTCAGGATCGGCTGGGTTTCTTGTGGTTTGGCACCGCCGATGGCTTGAATCGATTTGACGGATATCGTTTCAAGGTCTTCAAAGTGGATCGGGACAATCCCTGCTCTCTGCCCTCGAACAACATCTACTCGCTCTTTACTGACAGTGACGGCGTGCTTTGGGTGGGAGCGCGGGGCGGCGGGCTGAGCTATTATGATGAGGATACCGGCTGCTTCCAAAAGAGTTATCTTGGCGGGGAAGACGGCGGACGCAATCAATGGATCTTTTCGGTGGTGGAGGATGAGAATCGCGGTTTGTGGGTGGGTTCCGATGTTGGCCTTCATTACCTGGCTGAGGATCAGAGGCCGGGCGGCGAGTTCGTGACCTTCGCGGCTGACCCTAACGATCCTAAAAAACTACCCAACCCACTGGTTACTCATGTTTTGCCATTAAAGAACGGAAAGCTTCTGGTGGGCTCATATGGCGGGCTTAGCCTGTTCGATCCCAAGACCGGTGAAAGTAAATCATGGAACGCTGAGAACGCCGCTTTGAATCACGACCATGTTTGGAAGATGTACATGGACGATCAAGGCATGGTTTGGGTGGGAACGCGGGGCGGCCTGATCCTGTTTGAACCAAAGAGCGAAACCTTTCTGCCCATTGAATTTGAGCCTCTTCTAAACCATGCTTTCATCTGGGACATCACTGCCGACTCTCAAGGCCGGCTGTGGATTGGCGCCGCCCAAGGCCTCTTTATATACTACCCGAAAACAGGCGCCTGTCACCGATTTCAACATAACCTGGTAGACGGGCATAGCTTGAGCCAGAACATCATCATAGAGATTTTTGAAGATCGCGCGGGCATCATGTGGCTGGGAACCTACGCGGAAGGGCTCAATAAGTATAATCCTTCCAGAGGTATGTTCAATCATATACGATTCTTGCCCGGCACCAACACCCCGTTTAAAGCCCATATAACCGCCATAACGGATGACTCTCGCGGCCTGCTGTGGACCGGCACCTTCGGAGACGGCCTGTATAGCCTGGACATGGAAAAAGGGGAGACGCGCAACTACCGCCAGGAGCAGTCGAAAGTTCACAGCAACAGCGTGGTCTGCCTCATGGAGGATCGTGAAAACCGGTTGTGGGCTGGAACCTCCGAAGATGGATTGGCCTTGTACAAGCCTGAAGAAGATCGGTTTATTGATTATTCCCACCTGGTAGACGGCCGCATTTACCAGATGCTGGAAGATCAAGAGAGCCATATGTGGCTCGGGGATAGGACCGGCCTGAAAAAAGTGGACCCCGACACAGGCGAGGTGCTGGACTATGCCTTTGGCGACAACATCATTTCCCTATACCAGCTCAAGGACGGGCGGCTGTGTCTGGGCTCCCTGAAAACCGGATTCTTTCTATTTAACCCAACGACTGGAGAAAGAGAGCATTATAAAAACGATCCCGAAGATCCCAAGAGTCTGGCCTATAACCGAGTTAACGTCTTTTTTGAAGATGCCGGAGACCAGCTTTGGCTCGGGCTCTATGGCGGCGGCCTGAACCGGCTCAATCTTAAAAGCGGAGAGATGGTCCGGTTTGGCGTGAAGGAGGGATTGCCCAACGAAGTCATCTACGGCATTTTGGAAGGCGAGCAGGGCATGTTGTGGATGAGCACCAACATGGGCATTAGCCGTTTAAATACAGAGACTGAAGTCTTTGAGAACTACAACTTTCGCGACGGCCTTCAAAGCAACGAATTCAATACAGGCGCATTTCATAAAACCCGAAACGGCAAGCTGGCCTTTGGCGGGGTGAACGGCGTCAACCTGTTCTATCCAAGTGATATCCGCCACGATGAAACGCCCCCGCATCTGGTCATAAGCGAACTCTATCTCTTTAACCGCGCCCAAGAGCCCGGAATGAAGGACTCAATATTAGATCGGCCCATGCCTTACGTCAAATCCCTGGTCTTCGATTATCCCGACGATGTGATCTCCTTTGAATTCACTGCTTTAAACTACGCCGATCCCAACAGCAACAAGTACGCCTATAAAATGGAGGGCATGGATGACGACTGGATCTATACCACCGGAGCCAAGCGGTTTGCGGTTTATACCAACCCGCCGCCTGGGAACTATGTCTTCAGGGTGAAGGGCGCCAATAAGGACGGCGTTTGGAGCGAGAAGTCCACGTCTGTTCGCATCAACGTATTGCCGCCGCCGTGGTTGACCACCTGGGCTTTAACTATTTATGGCGTGATTTTTATCAGCTTCTTTTATCTCTACCTGTTGGGGCAAAAGAAGAAGCTGGAGCATGAGCGTGAGTTGAACGAACGACTGGAAAATGAGGTCGCCATGAGAACCGCAGAGCTGGCCTCCCAGAACAGGGTTTTGGAAGAGCAGTATCGAGAGAAGGTTGCGTTGGAGCGAATCGTTCGCGCCATCAATACCGAGGTCAGCCTGGAGGACGTGATTCGGGTCGTCATGGAGCAGGGCGAACATATCTTCCCCGAGACGGATGTCAGCTTCTTCCTGGTCTATAATGAAAACAGGTCCCAGTTCCAGGTCAAGGCGATCCATGGCGGCGCGGAGGGCATGGCGGGCGTCGGCGCTATTATTTCCCGCAAAAAACTGTTGGGACAATATGTTAGCAATTTTAAAGTCTTGGGCGAGGGCGTCACGTTGGGCAACCATTTTCGCGAAATGGTCCATGACGACACTTTTGGCGATCTGACCATGCCGGCCTCCGTTTTGTGTCTCGTCTTGGGAAGGCCCGCACAGGGAGTTCTGATATTCGGAAGTACCGAGGATCCAGAGGCTTTCGGTCATCTCGATTCCAACACCATTGTTCGATTCCGAGAGCATGCGGAGAACGCCTTTTCCCGAGCCCGGGAGCTTGAAGAGTTGATCCAAACCCAACAAAATCTGACAGAAGCGGCTCACGCAGCCGGGATGGCCGAGAACGCTGAAAATGTGCTTCACAATATCGGCAATATCCTCAATAGCGCCAGGATTTCGGGCCACCTGGTCCAGGAGACCCTGGGAGACAACCGATGGCTGAGTTCGCTCAAGCGTCTCCTCAAACTCCTTGAATCCTATGAGGACAATCTGAGCGCCCTTTTCACCGAGGATCGGGCCGCGAACCTGTTGCCCGTATTGAAGAAAACAGTCCATGGACTGGAAGGCCAGCTAATGGCTGGCCGCAAGGAAAGCAAGCGCCTTTTGGAGCAGGCGGGCAGCGCGGTTGAGGTGCTGGGCGAGCAGCGCAAACACGCCGGTCTGCAAAACGCCCTGTTGGAGGCGGTTGACCTTAACACGCTGGTTCAAAGAACTTTGAAGCAGGAAATGCGAACGCTGAACGACATCGGCGCTCAGATGACCTTCCAGCTCCAGACCCTGCCCATGCTCATGGTGGACCGGACCAAGCTCATGCGGGTCTTTTATTTCCTCTTCAAAAATGCCTGTCAGGCCATGACGGCGCAACACGGATTTAGCGGCGGCATCTTGACAATCACCTCCGAAATTAAAGGTGACTCCGCCTTGATCTGCTTTAAAGACAATGGTATAGGTCTGGAAACCAGTCAGCTCGACAAGGTCTTTGCGCCCGGGAAGGGATGTGGCGAGAAAATGAAGAGCTACGGCCTTCACTACTGCGCCAATATCATGAAGCAGATGCATGGCGCCATTGAAATCACCAGCGACGGACCGGGCTTGGGCGCCTCGGTCTGTCTGCGTTTGCCCGTGATCTCAACCTCGCCGGATTAGTCGGCGGGGCCATGCCTCTGCGGAAGACTTTTTAACAGGGGATTTCAGCCCATGGGCGAGATCCCATCCAGCTTCTGGAATCCACAATGGCCAGGAATTGGCGGATATCGGCTTGCTCAGCGCGATACAGGCTGACAGACCGGGCGCTTTGGGTTACAATCTTGAGTCTGGCTCATTGGCGCCATCGATCGCCAAATGTCATTAGAAGAAGGAGCGTTGAATGAAAGAAGTAAAGGTAAATACAGTTGTCCTGGGCGCAGGTCCCGGCGGTTATGTTGCCGCCATTCGACTGGGCCAGTTAAAGGTGGACGCCCTTCTGGTTGAAAAGGAATACTACGGCGGCGTATGTCTGAACGTGGGCTGCATCCCCTCAAAAGCCCTCATCCATGTCGCCAAATCCTACGAGTCCATCCCCAAAATGGACGCCTTTGGGATTACCGCCGAAAACCGTACTATCGATTACGGTAAAACCCAGGAATGGAAGAACAAAGTGGTGAACCAGTTGACCAGCGGCATCAAGACCCTGGTCACCCGAAACGGCTGTAAGGTTCTGGAAGGAACCGGCTCTCTGTTGGGCCGCAACAGCATGAAGGTGATGGACTCGGAAGGCAATGAAACCCGAGTCACTTTTGAAAACTGCATCATCGCTTCGGGCTCTTCGCCCATTCACATTCCCGCCTTCCCTCCGGGCAAGCGAATTTTGGACTCCACCGGCGCGTTGAACCTCACAGAAATTCCCAAGCACATGGTGGTGATCGGCGGCGGCTATATCGGCCTGGAGCTGGGTTTTGTCTACCGCAAGCTTGGCGCCGAAGTGGTGATTGTGGAAATGATGGACACGGTTCTGCCCGGCTTCGATAAGGACGTCGTGAAGGGCATGACCCGCAAGCTGAAGAAAGACAAGTTCAAAGTCATGACCGGCGCAGCCGCAAAATCCTACAAGGAAACCGCGGACGGCCTGGAAATCACCGTTGAGCACAAGGGCAAGCAAGAGGTGATTAAAACCGACTATCTCGTTGTTTCCGTTGGTCGTAGACCCAACTCCAAAGGTCTGGGCCTGGAGAACGCAGGCGTTGCCGTGGATGACAAGGGTTTCATTGGCATCGACAAACAGATGCGCACGAATGTGTCCAACATCTACGCCATTGGCGACGTTGCCGGTCAGCCCATGTTGGCCCATCACGCCTCCTACCAGGGCGAAATTGCCGCCGATGTGATTGGCGGTCATCACGCGGAAGACCTGGCCAAAACCTGTCCCGCTGTGGTCTTTACCGACCCCGAAGTGGCCACCGCCGGCATGTCTGAAGACGAGGCCCGCGCTAAAGGCATCGAGGTGTCTATCGGACAATTCCCCTTCGCCGCTCTGGGCAAGGCCAAAGCCGCCAACGATACGGAAGGTTTCGTGAAGATTATTGCGGATAAGAAGACCGAGGAGATTCTGGGCGTGGTGATCATGGGCCACAATGCCGGAGATCTGATCGGCGAAGCCCTGATCGGCATCGAAATGGGCGCGTTCCTCGACGATGTGGGCATGAGCATTCATCCCCATCCCACCCTGACCGAAGCCATGATGGAAGCCGCCAAGAAAGCCAAAGGTCAGGCTATTCACGTACTTAACTAAGAAAACCGGGCCGCGCTTGCATGCGCGGCCTCAACGGAGTCTCTATGAACGCCAGTCAAACCCATATTGCGCTTGCCCTTAGCGGCGCTTCTGGAGCCGCCTATTTTGTGCGGCTTTTGGAGCGTTTGGGCGCGGTGTCTGGCGTGGTCCCTCATCTGTTGATCACCGATGGGGGCCGCAGGGTGCTTCAAGTTGAGGAGTCCCTGTCCTGGCCGCTGCCTCATCCGGAATCCGCCGTGATCCACGCCAACAAAGACATTGGCGCATCCCTGGCTTCGGGTTCCTTCAGGCTCCACGCCATGGTGGTGGTTCCCTGCAGCATGAACACCGTCTCGGCCATTGCCCACGGCATGGCCAGCAATCTGGTTCAACGCTGCGCCGCCGTTCAGTTAAAGGAGCGGCGAAAGCTGATCCTGGTTCCCAGAGAAGCGCCTCTCTCGCTTCCCAACCTCCGGGCCATGACCCTCGCCGCCGAAGCAGGCGCCCTGATCATGCCCGCCTCCCCCGGTTTCTACCACAAACCCCAATCCGTCATGGACCTGGTGGACACCGTGGTGGACCGGATCATGGACCAGTTGGACATTGAAGACAAGCAGATTAAAAGGTGGAACCCATGATGGGCGCATTTGTTGAAACCATGAAGATGATCAAAATTGAGCACAGCATTTTTGCGCTGCCTTTTGGTTTGCTTTCCGCCTTTCTGGCGGCTGACGGCGTCCCTGAGCTTCGGGTTCTGGCCCTGGTTGTGGGCGCCATGGTGGCCGCCCGATCCGCAGCCATGGCCTTCAACCGTTATATAGACGCAGATATCGACGCCAAGAACCCGCGCACGGCGATACGCTCCATACCAGCGGGCCGCCTCACCCGAACCTACGCCATGGGTTTCACCATCGTCGCGTCTCTGCTTTTCATGTTCTGCGCCTGGCTGCTCAACCCCCTTGCCTTCAAGCTCTCGCCGCTGATGCTCGTGGTTTTATTGGGGTACTCCCTTACCAAACGTTTCACCAGTTACTGTCATTTCGTATTAGGTCTGGCCCTGGGACTGTCGCCCATTGGCGCCTGGATCGCCGTGACCGGCCAGTTCCATTGGACCCCAGTCCAAATTGGAATAGCCGTCTTGTGTTGGGTCGCCGGATTCGACATCATCTACGCTTGCCAGGACATTGATTTTGATCGACAGCAGGGACTGTCCTCCGTACCCGCGCGACTGGGCGTGAGGGGCTCTCTCAATCTTTCCAGAGCGCTTCACCTCGCCATGCTCGCCCTACTCTGCTACATCGGCGCCAACGCCGATCTGGGCTGGCTCTACTGGCTGGGTGTTGGACTGGTCATCCTGTGTCTGATCTACGAACATTCCCTTGTCTGGGACGGCGATCTGTCTAAAGTAGACATGGCGTTCTTCACCATGAACGGCGTAGTCTCCCTGGTTTTCGGCGCCACCACCATCGGTAGTGTATTATTAAGTTGAGGATTTTATGGCCAATAAGAATTATTTCAAAACGTCTCTCACCGGGATCGGCGATCGAGACCTGCCGGTAGTCGCCCTCGTGGGACGACCCAACGTAGGCAAGAGCACCCTTTTCAACAGACTCACCCGGTCCAGGCGCGCCATTGTAGACCCTACCCCGGGAATGACCCGCGACCGGCTCTACGGCGCCATCGAGCGCGAAAGCGGCTCCTTCCGCCTGGTGGACACCGGCGGCTTGGAAACCCGCACCGACCGAATCGCCACCATGATTCGCGATCAAACGGATCGCGCCATTCAAGAGGCCGCCGTGCTGGTCTTCATGATCGACGGCAAAGAGCCCCTGAACGCCGCCGACGAAGAAATTGGCCTGGCCCTGCGTCAACTGGGCAAACCCGTCATCGTCTTTGTGAACAAGCTGGACGGCGGAGACGAACAGTCTTTCGACACAGGCGTTTACGGCATGGGTTTTGAGAGCAACATCCTGGGCGCCGCCGAACACGCTCGCGGCGTGGAACTGTTGCTCGAAGAATTGGACCGCCGTTTGGAAGGCCACTGGCGAACCCCCAAACAGGAGCCCGAAGAAGAGCCCGTGAGACTGGCCATCATCGGCCGCCCCAACGTAGGCAAAAGCTCCATCGTCAACCGCCTGCTCCGCCAGGATCGGGTCATGGTAAGCAATATCCCCGGCACAACCCGAGATCCCATCGATAGTTACCTGCGATTTGGCAACCACACCTACTGCCTCGTCGATACCGCCGGCATCCGAAAAAGAGGCAAGATCGAAGGTTCCCAAGAGAGCCTGTCCGTCATGATGGCCCGCCGCCAGGTGGAAAACGCAGATGTCATCGCCCTGCTCATCGACGCAACCGATCACGACACCTCTCAAGACGCCGCCATCGCAGGCATCGCCGACAAGGCCTTTAAGCCCATTATCGTGGTCGTCAATAAATGGGATCTCATCGAAGAGAAGAAAACCCAGACCGTTAAAGAATTCGAAGAGCGCATTAGAAGAAGGATGAAATTCCTGGAATCCGCTCCCTTCGTCTTCGTCTCAGCCAAAACCGGACAGCGCGCCACCCGCGTTCTCGACATGGCCCTGGACCTCAAAAACAGGGCCAGCCAACGCATCACCACCGGCGTTGTGAACCGCTTCGTGGCCGACATGGGCAAGAACTACCGCATCCCCAGCTACAAGGGCCGGGCCTTTAAAATCTTCTACATGACCCAGGTCCAGGTCAGCCCGCCCACATTCGTGGTCGTGGTGAACACCAAAGAACCCCTGCACTTCAACCAGGAACGCTTCCTGGTGAACCGGGTCCGGGAGGCCTTCGACTTCAAAGGCGTGCCCATAAAACTGATCATCAAGCCCAGAACCCCCAAAGATCGGGATCGGGACGGCTAAACCCCGTTCAACCCCATTTTGCCTAACGGGATTCGACAAAAAAACGGCGAAGCCCGCGTCCCGCTTCAGTTTTTGTTTAATCTGGATTTCATGGTCGCTTTTTTCTTGCGAGGAACAGGTGAGAATCGGGTATAATCACCTGTCCAAATTTTACATCAGCCTAACCTACAATCTACCAGGACCTTCGATAAAAAACGATGTCACACCCTATATATTGTGGCTTTTTGTATTTACAGCCACAATATAGAGTAGTATAATCCGATCAAGTCAAGCAAGGACAGCATGTGAAAGCGCTCAAGCGCACACCCATGCAGCATGCTGCCTCGACCTGGCAATTCATGGAGATGGAACCGCCTGATGGAGCGGCTGGTTGGCATTGCTCAGAAATAGCTCCTCAGGTATAAGGATTTGGGTTAAATGAAATTTAAAAGAAGATTCACGACGGCAGGAGAATCCCCGTATAAGGATATCCCATTCAGCAACCGAACCTCAGAAATTCGCAACCCCGACGGCGCCATAGTTTTTAGCGTAGAGAATGCGCACGTGCCCTCAGAGTGGTCGCAGGTGGCGGTAGACGTACTGGCGCAGAAGTATTTCCGGAAAGCGGGCGT
Organism: Holophagae bacterium; assembly: GCA_050294955.1. Taxonomy (GTDB): domain Bacteria; phylum Acidobacteriota; class Holophagae; order Acanthopleuribacterales; family Acanthopleuribacteraceae; genus JBNKOV01. The sequence goes on along the minus strand of JBNKOV010000014.1, from coordinate 9,753 downwards.
TCCCGCCAAGTTGCGCAAGGTAACCGAAAAAGGCGTTCCCGACTGGCTGAGAAAAGGCCAGGCCGATGAAGGCGCTTTGGGCGTATTGCCCAAGGATAAACGCACCGGCATGGAAACGGACGCGCGCCAGGTATTCCATAGGATGGCGGGATGCTGGACCTACTGGGGCTGGAAACACAAGTATTTCGATACTGAAGACGACGCCCAAACCTTTTACGACGAATTATGCTACATGCTGGCCAGGCAAATGGTTGCGCCCAACTCTCCCCAATGGTTCAATACCGGGCTGCACTGGGCCTACGGCATTAACGGACCCGCTCAGGGCCATTACTATGTAGACCCCAAATCGGGCAAGTCCAAACGTTCCGAAGACGCCTACACCCATCCCCAGCCCCACGCCTGCTTCATTCAGAGCATTGGCGACAACCTGGTGAACGAGGGCGGCATCATGGACCTGTGGACCCGAGAAGCCCGACTCTTCAAGTACGGCTCCGGCACCGGCTCCAACTTCAGCGCCCTGCGCGCAGCAGGCGAGCCCCTTTCCGGCGGCGGCCGCTCCTCCGGCCTCATGAGCTTCCTTAAAATTGGCGACCGTGCGGCGGGCGCCATCAAGTCCGGCGGCACCACGCGACGGGCCGCCAAAATGGTGAGCCTGAACATCGATCACCCCGATGTGGTGGACTTCATTGAATGGAAAATGGTGGAAGAGCAGAAGGTTGCCGCATTGGTTGCAGGCAGCAAGGCTTGCAGCGCCAGCCTGAAAGAAATCCTGAACGCCTGTTGGAACGAAAAGGGCGATCTGGTTGTAGACGTAAAGTCCAACCCCAAACTGAAGCAGGCCATTCGCAAGGCAAGCGCGGCATATGTACCCAAATCCTACGTTAACCGCATCATTCAGCTTGCTCAGCAGGGATACAAGGATCTGTACTTCCCCGAATTCGACGTGAACTGGGAGTCGGAAGCCTACAACACCGTGAGCGGCCAGAACTCCAACAACAGCGTTCGCATCTCCAACGATTTCATGCACTCCATGATGGAGAACAAGGACTGGCGTCTCACGGGCCGCATTAGCGGTGAGACCACCAAAACCATTCCGGCCCAAGAGCTTTGGGAACGCATCTCCGTTGCGGCCTGGCAGAGCGCCGATCCCGGTCTGCAATTCGACACCACCATCAACGAATGGCATACCTGCCCCAACGATGGCCGCATTAACGCGTCCAACCCCTGTTCAGAGTACATGTTCCTTGACGATACCGCATGTAACCTGGCCTCCACCAACCTCATGAAGTTCTTCGACGCGGAAAAGAGCCTGTTCGACGTAGAGGCCTTCCAGGATGTTTGTCGCACCTGGACTCTGGTTCTGGAAATCTCCGTGCTCATGGCCCAATTCCCCAGTGAAGCCATCGCCCGTCGTTCTTTCGACTATCGCACCCTGGGTCTGGGCTATGCGAACCTGGGCGCCATGCTCATGGTCGCCGGCATTCCCTACGACTCCAACCGCGCTACGGCCATCACCGGCGCCATTACGGCGGTTATGACCGGTTCCTGCTATCGCACCTCTGCGGAAATCGCCTCCGAGCTGGGTCCCTTCGCCCGGTTTGAGGCCAACAGAGAAGACATGTTGCGCGTCATTCGCAACCACCGTCGCGCCGCCTACAACGCGGACGAGCGTGAGTATGAGGGCCTGGAAGTCAAACCCATGGGCATCGACTCCAGCTCTTGCCCCGGCTATCTGCTGAATGCAGCCAAGAAGACCTGGGACGAGGCGCTGGCTCTTGGCGAGAAACACGGGTACCGCAATGCTCAGGTCTCGGTTCTGGCGCCTACGGGCACCATCGGTCTGGTTATGGACTGCGACACCACGGGCATCGAGCCGGACATCGCCCTGGTCAAGTACAAGAAGCTGGTCGGCGGCGGCTATTTTAAGATTATTAATAGTTCCGTGCCCAGCGCTCTGGCCAACTTGGGCTACAATCCACATCAAATTAAGCGCATTACCGAGTACTGTAAAGGCACTGGTACATTAAAAGGCGCTCCTGGCATTAACCACGAAGCCCTTAAAGCAAAGGGGTTTACGCAAAAGGTTTTGGATAAGGTGGAAGCCGCGCTGACTTCCGCGTTCGATATCAAATTCGCGTTTAATCGGTATACCCTGGGCGATCGGTTCCTCACTCAGGACCTGCATGTGGACGAGAAGGCCATGGACGCATGGAACTTTGATCTGTTGAAGCATCTCGGCTTCTCGGACAAGGAAATCAAGCAGGCCAACGAGTACTGCTGCGGCGCCATGACCATCGAACAAGCGCCCGAGCTGAAAGAAGAACATTACTCGGTTTTCGATTGCGCCAATAAATGTGGACAGAAAGGCGTGCGGTTCATTCCCTTCCAGGGCCATCTCCGCATCATGGCGGCAGCCCAGCCCTTCCTCTCCGGCGCCATCTCCAAAACCATTAACATGCCCAATGAAGCCGATGTGGAAGATGTTAAAACCGTCTACCAAAGAGCATGGGAACTGGGTGTTAAGGCTATTGCCCTCTACCGCGACGGCTCCAAACTGAGCCAGCCTCTTTCCGTATCTTCAGACGTTGAAGAAGCCGTGGAAGCCGAAGAGAACGTTGAGGTTGAAGACAAAATCATGGCGGTCGCCAAACAGATGGCCCATATCCACCGCTCCAGAAGAGAACGGGAACAACTGCCCAGCCGACGTAGCGGCTACACCCAGAAAGTGGTCATTGGCGGCCAGAAACTGTTCCTACGCACGGGCCAGTACCCCGACGGACGCCTCGGCGAAATCTTCCTGGACATGCACCGGGAAGGCGCTTCCTTCAGAAGCCTGCTCAACTGCTTCGCCATCGCCGTGTCCCTGGGACTCCAGTACGGCGTGCCCCTGGAAGAGTACCTGGAAGCCTTCGTCTTCACCAAGTTCGAGCCGTCCGGACCGCTGCAGGGCCACGACAACATCAAGTTCTGCGACTCGGTGATCGACTTCGTCTTCAGAGACCTCGGCCTCACCTACCTTGACCGCAACGAGTACGCTCATGTGCCCCCTAGGGCCATGGCGCTGGTGGAGGCGAATGACGCCAGCGCCAAAACCAACCTGGACGCCACCGACGTTGAGTTCTCCTCCATGATGCGGGAGACCGAAGCGCAACTGACATCCGGCGCGCGGGAACAGGGCGAAAAAATCAAAGTCGCCCGCCTGAAAGGCTACGAAGGCGATCCTTGCCCCGAGTGCAGCAATCTCACCCTGTTGCGAAACGGAACCTGCCTCAAGTGCGACACCTGCGGCAGCACCACCGGCTGCAGCTAAAAAACACCCATTCTCAAAACGTCCCTCCTGGATTCGGGCCATCAGCCCGGGGCAGGAGGGACGTTTTCTTTGGGAGACCACTGCGCCAACCCCATTTTTCAGCCCCCATCTCGCACGTCCCAAAAAGGCCGTTTTCAACCTTTCCCCGCCTCTCAGCGCCCACCGAAGCGGGTTGTGGGCCTTAATGGACCAAAACCCGGTCGAATTTCCTTTATAACACCGGTCTTTTATGTTTTAATATTTCGGTTTGTGCTTGGATTTCCTGTGCTGGCGCCACCTATAGTTTTTTGGAGATCACAAGACGTCAAACATGGTTTGAGATCGACTCAGGTGGGGGTGCGCGAGATCCTCCGCCCCGACATTGAATGAGGAGTCATTCCTTTATGACAGATTACAAGATTAAAGAGGGATACAAGGTGCCCATCCTGGGTGAACCCCGCAAAGAAACAGGCAACCTGTCCCATCCCCCGTTCGTGGGGGTCTGCCCGGTTGAATTTCCCGGCCTGAAACCCAAACTGGCAGTGAAGGTAGACGACGAGGTCAAAGTGGGGACCCCGTTGTTTTTCGACAAGAAAGCACCTGCCATCCAGTTCGGCTCTCCGGCCTCCGGACGCATCACGGCCATTAACTACGGCCCCAGACGGGTAATCGATGAGATTATCATAACCACCAGCTCTTCCTACGATTACGAGTCTTATCCCAAATACTCGGCTGGTGAGATCGGCAAACTGGACCGCGCGGAGCTGATCGAACAACTCATGAAGGGCTGCATGTGGCCATTCATTCGCAAGAGGCCCTTCAACAAGATCGCCTCTCCGGATGACGCGCCCAAGGCCGTGTTCGTCAATTGCATGGACACCGCGCCCCTGGCTGGCGACCCCGCATACGCCCTCAAAGATCAGGGCGAGGCCTTTAAAGCAGGCGTCGCCGCAATGGAAGTGCTCTGCCCCACCGTTCATGTTTGCGCCGCAGCCGGCGCCGACAACGCCCCATTCCAGGGCGCTGGCAACTTCCACACCTTTTCCGGCAAACACCCCGCAGGACTCACCGGCACCCACATCAGCCGCATCTCGCCCATCAACAAAGGCGAATCGGTCTGGTGCCTCAACGCTCGCGACGCCGTTAGGATTGGCCGCTTCCTCCTGGAAGGCCGCTACCCCATTGAGCAAATCGTCGCAGTCGCCGGTCCCGGCGCCACCAGTCCCCAGTACTACAAAGCGCAACTGGGCATGAAGATCAAAGACATCGTGGGCAACAATGTGACCGATGGCGAGCAGCGCTTTGTTTCCGGCAACATCCTCGCCGGAACCGCTAAAACCACCGAGGGCTATCTCGGGTTCTACGACAACCTGATCAGCATCCTGCCCGAAGGCCGCAACCAGCGGTTCCTGGGCTGGATGATGCCGGGCGGCGTGCAAAGCTACGGACGGTCCTACACCACCGGCTTCTTCTCTTCACTTTTCAAAATGGACACCAACCAGAACGGCGGCCATCGGGCCATCATCGCGTCGGGTCTCTACGAAGAAGTGGTCGCCTTGGATCTGCACCCCGAATTCCTGCTAAAAGCAACAATGGCCCAAGATATCGACGCCATGGAGCAACTTGGCATCCTGGAGTGCGACCCCGAAGACTTCGCGCTCTGCACCTATCTTTGCCCTTCTAAAACTGAGGTTAGCGGCATCATTGCGGAAGGCCTTGAATTGATGGAGAAGGAAGGCTGATGAAATTTCTACACAACATATTTAAGAAAAATGAGAACCTGTTTCTGAAGGGCGGCAAGCTGGAACGCTTCTACCCCCTCTACGAAGCGGGCGAGTCTTTCCTGTTCACCCCGAAAACCGTGACCACCGGTCGCGTCCACGTCCGCGACGGCCTGGACTCCAAACGCATGATGACCATGGTCATCATCGGCCTCATCCCCTGCATCTTCATGGCCGCCTACAACACCGGCCTGCAAACCGCCTTGGCGGGAGGGGCGCCCACCAATGATCACATGGGGCTTTTCATCGACGGCCTCATTAAAATCTTCCCCATCATCTTCGTCAGCTACGCTGTTGGCGGCTTCTGGGAAGGTCTTTTCGCGGTCATTCGCCGTCACGAAATCAACGAGGGCTTCCTGGTCACCGGCATCCTCTACCCCCTCATCCTGCCCGCAACCATTCCGCTCTGGCAGGTTGCAGTGGGCATCAGCTTCGGCGTCGTCATCGGCAAGGAAATCTTCGGCGGAACCGGCATGAACGTACTGAACCCGGCCTTAACGGCGCGGGCCTTCCTGTACTTCTCCTACCCGGTGCAGATCTCCGGCGACAAGGTTTGGATCCCTCATGACGCAGCCAACCTGGTAGACGGCTTCAGCGGCGCCACGCCTCTGGCGGTCGCTGCTGGCGCAGAGAAAGGTCAATTGGCCTCCGACGCCCTGGCCGCATTCGGAACCGAAGTGGGCCACCAGGTTTACTCCATGAAGGCCATGTTCCTCGGGTTCATACCGGGCAGCATCGGCGAGACATCGGCCCTGGCCTGTCTGTTCGGCGCATTCGTGCTCATCATCTCCGGCGTAGGAAGCTGGCGCATCATGGCTGGCGTCGTCATCGGCACCGTGCTCACCGCATTGGGCCTCAACGCCCTTGCCGGACCCGAACTGCCCGGCATCCTCAGCCTCACACCTCAGGAACACCTGGTTATGGGCGGCCTCCTTTTCGGCGCCGTGTTCATGGCCACCGACCCCGTATCCGCCTCACGCACCAACGCGGGCAAGTGGATCTACGGCATCCTGATCGGTCTGCTCACCGTTCTAATTCGAATCTGGAACCCGGCATACCCCGAAGGCGTCATGCTGGCCATTCTCTTTATGAACATATTCGCGCCGTTAATTGACCACTACGTGGTTCAAAAGAACGTGAAGAGGAGGTTGAGCCGTGTCGCAGCGTAAAGGTGATATGTACACATTTTTCTTTGCAGGAGTCGTCTGCGTCGTATGCGCGCTGATCCTGTCCCTGGCCGCCACGGCCCTCAAACCTCGCCAGGTTGCCAACGTGCTTCATGACATTAACATGAACATCCTGGAAACCGTTGGCAAGGACCACGCCGAACTCTCCAAAATGTCTCAGACCGACGTTCAGAGCCTGTTCGACAAAGAATTCGAAATCCTGCTGTTGGACAAAACCAACAAGCCCCAGGACAGCGAGTTCATGAAAACCGAACTGGCCAAACTGAAGTACCCCGTAGACGAGCTTAATTCATTGGATCAGGGCTCCCTGCTGCGCCGCTACAACGGCAAGCTGGGCCTGTTGGCGCGCAAAGCGGGCAAGAGCGTGGAAGAGTACGACCCCGGATACAAACTGGTCTACATCTACAAGCCGGGCGGACAGCCCAGCGCTTATGTTGTGCCCATCGAAGGCTACGGACTTTGGGACCTCATGAAGGGCTACATCGCCCTCGACCTGGACCTGGACACCGTTAAAGGCATCAGCTTCTACGAGCACAAAGAGACCCCGGGTCTGGGCGCTCGCGTTGAAGAGGACTGGTTCAAAGAACAATTCGTTGGCAAGAAGATCCTGCAGGACGGCGTTTTGACCTCCATCAAAATTGCCAAGGGCCACGGCTCCGGCGGTCCCCACGAAGTGGACGGCATCAGTGGCGCAACCCTCACCGGAGACGGCATCAACGACTTCCTGGCTGAAGATCTGGCTACCTACGAGCCATACTTCAAGACCGTGAGAAATTAAAGGAGACGCCTGATGACAACAGCAACGGCTACCCAGAAAACAGAGCTTTTCGGCAAAAAGCAACGGGCCATCGTTAAAGACCCCGTTTGGGACAACAACCCCATTACGCTTCAGGTGTTGGGCATTTGCTCCGCTCTCGCCATCACCACCAGCCTGAAACCCGCTCTGGTTATGTGTGTGGCGTTGACCGTAGTTCTCTGCGGCTCCAACGTTACCATTTCCATACTCAGAAACATGATCCCCTCCAAGATTCGAATTATTGTCATGCTTTCGGTTGTGTCCACCCTGGTGATCCTGGTGGACCAGGTCCTCAAAGCCTTTTCCTACAGCATGAGCAAGCAGCTTTCGGTTTTTGTAGGTCTCATCATCACCAACTGCATCGTCATGGGTCGCGCAGAAGCCTTCGCCATGGCCAACAAGCCCTGGCCATCCTTCCTGGACGGTTTGGGCAACGCTTTGGGATATAGCGTCATCCTCATTCTGGTCGCCTTTGGCCGGGAACTGGTGGGCGCGGGCACCCTCTTCGGCGCCCAGGTTATTCCCCAAGCAGTTTACGATGCGGGATACGTGAATGTGGGCCTCATGCTCACACCGCCAGGAGCCTTCCTCTTATTGGGGCTCATCATCTGGCTGCAACGGACCATGTCCAAGAAGTTCGAAGATTCTTAGGGAGGATGAACAATGGCCGAATATTTCGATATTGCCATAAGGTCTATTTTTATTGAGAACATCCTGCTCGCACTGTTTCTGGGCATGTGTTCGTTCCTGGCCTGTTCCAAGAAGGTGGATACGTCCATCGGGCTTGGACTCGCGGTAGTTTTCGTATTAACCGTAACCGCGCCAGTCAACTGGCTGATCAACCAATACCTCTTGAAAGACGGCGCCCTCGCTTGGGCCGGTCTTCCCACGGTTGACCTCAGCTTCCTGCAATTCATCTGTTTTATCGCCGTTATCGCCGCAATGGTTCAGCTTGTTGAGATGATCCTCGATAAGTTCTCACCCAAGCTCTACCACGCGCTGGGCATCTTCCTGCCCCTGATCGCGGTTAACTGCGCCATCCTGGGCACCTCGCTGTTCATGGCTGGCAAATACAAGTACGATTTTGGAGAGACCTGTGTGTACGGGTTCAGCTCCGGTGTCGGTTGGCTTCTGGCTATTGTGGGTATGGCTTCCATCCGGACCAAAATCCAATATTCAAACCTGCCCCCTGGCCTTCGCGGTTTGGGCATTACCATGATCATTACCGGTTTGATGGCAATGGCTTTCATGAGCTTCATCGGCATCAAACTGTAAGGAGAGGCGCATGTTAATTATTGGTTTAAGCATCGCGGTTTTCGCCGGAGTCATCCTGACTCTCGTCCTGGTTCTTTCCATACTGGAAAAGAAACTGGTCCCACAGGGCGACATTAAAATTCTCGTTAACGGCGACGCGGAAAAAAGTCCCACCACCACCCCGGGCGGCACCCTTCTCGGCGCACTTACAGACGCCAAGATCTTCCTGCCCTCCGCATGCGGCGGCGGCGGCACCTGCGCCATGTGCAAGTGTCAAGTTCTGGAGGGCGGCGGCGACATTCTGCCCACCGAACTCACCCATATCTCTCGCAAGGAGGCCCAGGACAACTGGCGTCTGGCTTGCCAGGTTAAAGTTAAAGAAGACATGAAGATCCATGTCCCCGAAGAAGTGTTCAGCATCCAGAAGTTCAACTGCACGGTGCGCTCCAACCACAACGTGGCCACCTTCATTAAAGAACTCATCCTGGACATCGACGACGGCAAGACCCTGGACTTTGAAGCGGGCGGTTACATTCAAATCGACATCCCCGCCTATTCCAACCTCAAGTACTCCGAATTCGACATCGAGAAGGAGTACCACGAAGATTGGGATAAGTTCAATCTCTGGCGTTTTGTGGCCAATAACCCGGAAGACATCTTCCGCGCCTACTCCATGGCCAACCACCCCGCTGAAGGCAACCGGGTCATGCTCAACGTGCGGATCGCTTCTCCTCCGCCACGTTTGCCAGACGCGCCTCCGGGCATCTCTTCTTCCTACATCTTCAACCTGAAACCCGGAGACAAAGTAGTTGTCAGCGGTCCCTACGGCGAGTTCTTCGCTCAGGAAACCGAACGGGAAATGGTCTACATTGGCGGCGGCGCGGGCATGGCCCCCATGCGCAGTCACATCTTCGACCTCTTCCACACCAAGGACACCAAGCGCAAGGTCAGCTTCTGGTACGGCGCTCGCTCCCTGCGTGAAATGTTCTACGACGACGACTTCAAGAACATCCAGGATAATTGGCCTAATTTCTCCTACAACGTAGGCCTCTCCGAGCCTCTGCCCGAGGACAACTGGACCGGCTATGTAGGCTTCATTCACCAGGTGCTCTACGAGAACTACCTCAAAGACCACCCAGATCCCACCGAGGTGGAATACTACCTCTGCGGACCGCCCATGATGATCGCAGCCGTCACCGACATGCTGGATAACCTGGGCGTTGAGAAGGACATGATTCGTTTCGATGAGTTCTAATCAAGCTTCATCAGCAATCAGAACATGGGAGCGTCGGCTTGCGCCGGCGCTCCTTTTTTGTCTGCTCGCTTGTGGCGGCTCGCCCGAGCCAACCATCCACACCGGCTTTGGCCGCGTCATGGGCACCACCTGGTCCCTCAAATTCACCGTGCCGCAAGGCATGGACGGGGCCGCCCTTGAGAAGGGCCTTG
>JBNKOV010000013.1:0-22576 GCA_050294955.1 Holophagae bacterium | reverse complement strand
ACTGACCAGTTTTGTTGTTGCCGCCAGGGCCAGTTCCGTTTGCGTGGGCCAGTGCGTCCCAGGTATTCAGAATTGCGCCAGTGTTGGCATCCATCAGGTATACGGGGCGAGTAGGCTCGCCGCCTTCTTGGGTGTCAGCAAAGAAAGAAACAGCGTAAGCAAGAGTTGCCTTGCCTTCGTCGTTTACATAAATTACGAGCTGAGAAGACTCGTTTTCGTACTGCCACTCTTTTGAACGCTCGGACTTGCCTTCGAACTGGCCTTTCATATTGGCCATTGCGGCTTTGTCATCCATGGACGCTCTGGTGTGGGCGATGTCTGAAGCAAGGCCGTAAACAGCGCGACCGTGCATGCGCTCCATATTGCCGCGAGCGTCTTGTTTGATAACAATTTGCTCGCCCCAGATGGGAACACCTTGGTAGGTTTGCTGGAAACGGGTAATAACGGAACCGTCTGCGTCCACATACTCGCGAACAGCGACAACGCCACTGCCTTCTTCGAGACCGAGTCCCCGAACGAGGGTGCTGTCAACAGGCGAGCCTTTGGTCATGATGTCGTGGCTGTCTTGACGAAGATCGACTTTATCAGCAGCAACAGCTGCAAAGCACGCTACAGAGAGCGCAACAAAAGTAGTAAAAAAACGCTTCAATTTGTCCTCCACATAGACTTTTCTTAGGTTAAAAACTACGAACCTTCAGGTTACGATTCATAAACCGGCCTCCAAGCCTGAGACTGCCGGTAATCGATTTTCCAGCCCAATTGAAAAAAAGATGCATTGATTTGTCGGGTCTGGTCCGAACTCATGGTTCGTATCTATTACAATACCATAGCGCGCCCAAAAAACAAGAGTTTTTTTAAAGATCGTGTAATTTGAATTGTTCATCATTAGTTATCAATAAAAAGTTCATCCAGTATGGTTTTGGATATAATGACCTTGTCTGTCTGGGTGGTAGTTCAACTGTAAATGCTTTGTGTTTAGGGTTGGGCCATTACTTTAGCTTGTGAGATTTGTCAATGTGGAAATTGTAAAAAAAGAGCCTCGAAATTTCGATTATTTTAGGGGTAGTCAGTAAATTAGGCCGTTTCTTTGAAAATGTGTAACCAGGTGCTAAATCTGCGCCGATTTTTGGCATTAGTGTAATGGGATAAAATTTCAAATGTGGTGAAATTTGGACCTTTTTAGGGAGCGGCACTGGCGTGGATGGGGAACTGCTGCTGAGAGGGGGTTGACAACCGATGGTGGATTCTCCGGTTTCAGGTTGGGAAAAATCCTGTTTTGTGCTAGGTTTAGTTCCGCACAGATGGGAAATCGGTTCCCCACAAATTGACCTTTTTGGAGAAGCATTCATGGCGATTCTTATATATAAGGTAATTCACCTTAGTGGCATTTTCATGATCATTTTGTCCCTGGGCGGCGTTTTGGTTCATGTGATTAATGGTGGAGATAAGAAGGAGAACGCATTTCGCAAGGGCGCGATGATAACTCATGGCATTGGCATGTTCCTCGCCCTTTTGGGTGGTTTTGGCATGTTGGCGCGTTTGTCCATTCACTGGCCCTGGCCCGGTTGGGTGTGGGTTAAGTTTATCATCTGGATTGTATTGGGCGGTCTGTTAGGTGTGATTTACCGCAAACCCAATGCGGGTAAAATGATTTGGATTTTGACCCTTGTTCTCGGCGCAGTCGCGGCTTATATGGCGCTTTTCAAGCCGTTTTAATACAGCTCTAATATAGAGGAACGACTTAAGGGGGTTTCGGTTTCCTGAGGTGATCGAAACCCAAGCGTCGCAAAATCTTGATGTCAATTCTGTTTTTCATGGATTCTCGATCAGGGTGATAGGCTATAATGTGCTGACCACCGGTCCCTGCCATGCCGTAAATAACATGGGGTCTCTTAATGATTTGGACGCGTCGAGGGATCGGGTTCCATTAGGATTCTGCGCGGCCAATTTGTTTTAAAAGCAATGGCAAAGAGGAGAGATTATATGACAGATCACGCGAAGCCCATCAGGCGAGGGCCTTATCCAGAGCTCACCCTGCCTGCGGTGCTGGTGGGCTATTTTATTGGCGCTATTCTTACATTGGCCATCGGATACGCAGCCCTGATTCTGGGTTTTTCCATTGAAGGTTCCGAATTGGCGGCCATTTTGGGTTTTGGTATTTTGCGCGGCATCATGAAGCGGGCCTCTATTGTGGAGAACAATATCAACCAGACCATCGCGTCGGCAACCAATGGGGCGTCGTCTGGCATGATGTTCTCCGTACCCGCATTGTTCATTCTAAACGAGACCCAATTCAATCCGGTTCTTATGGTGTTCGGTTGTATGGCTGGAGCCATTATGGGCATCGCTTTTATTATTCCCCTTCGAAAACAGATGATTGATTACAATCGGCTCACTTATCCGGGCGGCGTGGCGGTAGCCACCATTTTGAAATCGCCCGGGGCGGGCATCCGCAAAGCGTATTATCTGTTGGGCGGCATGGCGTTAAGCGCGGGCGTTCACTTTCTCACTAAATTTTTCCATTACGAAAACGCGCCCATTGGAGATTGGCTGGGCATGCCGGACTACATGAACGGCATCTGGTATATCTCCCTGCTTACCATTGGAACGGGCTACATTGCTGGCAAGGGCGGTTTCTATTTTGTAATCGGCGGTTATGTTTGTTACTGGTTGCTGGCCCCGGTGCTCTCCATGTCAGGTCTGCTTCCAGACCAGGCAACCATGGAGGCGGCTGGAGGAGCTGCGAGTTATTTGCGTTCTAATATGTTTCGGCCTGTTGGCATTGGGATGTTGATTGGCGGAGCGCTAATGGGTATCCTGCTGGCATTTCCACTGGTATTAAGCGCTGTGCGCAGCATGCAGACAGCGGCAAAAACTAAAAGTAAGGTTTCTGAGGATGAGCTGCCGGTAAAATTACTTTACTTCGCCATTGCTGGCGCAGTGATTGTTTTGTTTGTCATGGCCCTTATTTCGACTAAGGAAATGGGGATTGGCAGGGGCGCGATCATGGCTCTTTTGGGAACCGGTTGGATCTGGGTAGCCGGCATCATTCTATCGGAATGCATCGGGCGAACCAACTGGTCTCCGCTCAGCGGTATGACTCTGATTGGCATTACATTGCTCATCTTCGTCGCCTCAGGTATTGGCGACTCGGCTTCCATTATTGCATCGGTTATGGTAGGCGCAGCCATGTGCGTAGCCATGTCACAGGCCACCGATCTCATGTTGGACATGAAAACTGGATACATGGTGGGCGCCTATCCCAAAAATCAACAGATCGGACAATTCATAGGCAGTCTGCTGGGTCCTGCTTTGGTCATGACGCTTATTTTAGTGCTTCACAAGGCCTACACCCTGGGCAGCGATACTTTGCCAGCTCCTCAGGGACAGGCTTTAGCAGGCATGATTAAGGGTATTCTCGGCGGAGATGTGCCGGTAATGAAATACGCGTCCGGGGCTGGTTTGGGAGCGATTCTCAGCGCCTCAGGCATTGGCGGCCTGGGCGTTTTGGTAGGTCTTGGTTTTTACCTGCCCTTTAATATTGTGCTAACCTACACCCTCGGGGTTGTTGCTCGCCTGATAACTGACAAAAAGATGGGCGTGAAATTCAGCGAGGGAGTGGGCATTCCCGTTGCGGCGGGTTTAATTGTAGGCGAAGCGCTGGTTGGCGTTGGTTTCGCCATGTACATGGTTTTCGTCGCTTAGGAGGGCATGATGGTAGTTCTGGGACAAATTTTCATTTCAATCGGGTTTTTGATCGGAGCGGTTTCAGCTTCTCTTGATAAAGAAGCAGTGAATTGGACCTATTACGCCATTGGTTTCGGTCTGGGCGCCTTGGGTGTTGCGCTGGCCTGGGTGGGGAGGCGCCAATATGCTACTCACGCAGATACCCTATCAACCAATCTAGATGTGATAGAAGAAAACCTCCAAATCCTGGCTAAACTCTCCAAGCAGCTAGACGAGGAGAAAGACGATATCTACGTCTACGACATGCATGTGCGCATTGATGAGCTATTTCCCGTCCCCCTGGATCTCTTTGTCCAAGCCCGGGAGAGTATGATCCACGCCTTTAGCATGAATGACTATGCGGAATTGATGAACCATTTCGCTGCGGGCGAAAGGGGCATCAATCGGGTCTGGTCGGCTTCTGTTGACGGGTATATTGACGAAGTGAAGCTCATCTTGCCGAAAGCTGCGCATCATTTTCAAGACGCTGCTGACATTTTCACTCGTTTAAAAAAGGAAAAGGCTGCATAAATCAACCCGGACTTTGTCCGGGGAGATTTTCTCATCTCAATCGGAAAGCAGAAATGCGCTGAGTCCGGTCCTTGTAAGGAGTGCTTTGTAATTGACGCCATGATGGCTCAGGTGTAAACCTGGGGCCAGGTGGCCCATGATCAGGGTGCGTTTGCCGTCTTCTTCTGAGAAGGTATTGGGTAAATTACCGATATCCGCTTTAATTTCGGTTTCTGGAAAGTCCTGAATAAAGGCTTCAAAAGCTCGTTCCAGATCTTCGGTGAGCCATTGCTTCATGGCTTCTCGCACGGTGTCAAGCCGAAACCAGGATGCCAGTTTCATGATTTCGTGGGCAACGACGCCATGATCGCAATGTAAGAGTCGAATGGGCCAATTAAGTGCTACGGCCCGGCAGGCGAGATCCCTCAGCCATTTGGCATTGAACTGTTTTCCTTGGAAGGGGATGGCCACGAAATCCACTGCGTCAGGCAGCCCGGCTGATCCGACCAGAAACATTGGTGGACTTAGCTTATTTATCAGCTTTCCGTTGTGGGCCTTTTTGTCTTCGAGAAAGCCTAAGTTTAGTGAAGCCGGATTGCTGGTTGCCAGTTCCATTTTGAATGAAAGCTCCGGCGGAGTTTCGTTGGCGGCCCACTCCCACACGGCATCTGCCGAGATCAGACCTTGAGAGACCAAAAATCGGTGAAGGTTTTCCAGTTGGGTTGGGGAGTGGTTCGAGCTTGGATGTATTCTGACAATCATTAAATTTAAACCGTTATGTCCGGATTCATCCCTGAAAAAGGATCGTTAAGTAAAGCATACCTAATTTGAGGATGGAAATCCAAACTTAATGAAGAACGAGGCCTTGAAAATAGTGGGATGGAGATCAGGACTGACGAATAATGACCCTCGATGCGCGTTTAGACTTGGAACAAGCCCCATGAATATGATAAAACCGTTTGGTTCCCCGGATGTTCTGGCCGTGGAGCTACTCGTATGATATCGAATCGGGCAATTCAGCAACAAACAAAGCGCAAGCATCTCGTTTCAGAGTATTGAGAGGGTTCATTCAGTTAAACCCATGATCCAGAAAAAACGGTTAACAAAATCAACCTGCAGGGGTAGTTAAATGGAATCTTGGAATGTGGAAAAAGCCATTGATTTCTATGGCGTGGATCGGTGGGGCCTGGGTTATTTCACTGTGAACGAGGCGGGCAACATTTGCGTGAAACCCTCGGCGGAAAGCCCTTTCAAGGTCGATATTAAGTTAATGGTTGACGAGCTGCGCAAGAGAAATATCCATACACCTGTGCTTATACGGGTTATGGATATTCTCAAGGACCGCTTGCACACGCTGACCGATTGCTTTAAAAAAGCCATTAAAGACAACGATTACAAGGGCAATTACTACCCCCTTTTTCCCATCAAAGTTAACCAGGAACGGGACGTTGTTACCTCATTTCTCCGGTATGGCAAGGATTTTGGCGTGGGTCTGGAGGCTGGATCCAAGGCGGAGTTGATGATTGTGCTTTCGCTCACCCAGTTTCCAGAAACCCCCATTGTCTGCAACGGATATAAAGACCCCGAATTCGTGAGACTGGTTTGCCTTGCTCATAAGATTGGAAAAAGGGTCTTTCCGGTTATCGAGAATTACGGCGAGGTGGAGACTTTTATTGCACATTATCACAAGACCGGGATCATGCCCAACCTTGGCGTTCGAATCAAGTTGGCGACCAAAGGCGTGGGCAAGTGGGCGGAGAGCGGGGGCGACTCCTCCAAATTTGGTCTTCGCATAAATGAAGTGATGGAAGCGGTGCGTTTGTTGCACAAAGAGGGATTGTTAGGTTCCCTGAAATTATTGCATTTCCACATTGGCAGTCAGGTCTCACAGATTTCGGTTGTAAAGCAGGCCGTTTTGGAGTCCATGCGGGTGTTCACCGAACTTGTCCGTTTGGGCGCGGAGTTGGAGTATTTGGATATTGGCGGCGGATTGGGCGTTGATTATGAGGGCGCTCCTACGGAAGGACATATAAATTACTCCACTGCTGAATATGCTTCCGACATAGTCTACAGGGTAAAGCAGGCCTGTGATCAGTACGGCATCAAACATCCCACGCTCTTCTCAGAATCGGGACGATTTGTAGCAGCGCATTATTCTCTGTTAATTACAGACGTCCCAGCCTGTAACTCCGTTCTCTCCGCATCTGCGGAAGTGAAGCGTCCAGAGCAGGAGTTTGGGCCTGTGAAGGAAATGTTCGATATTATCAATAACCTGAACGACGCCAATGTGGCGGAATGTTATCACGACGCATTGGAATACAAGAGTGAAGCTCTGAATATGTTCAATCTGGGTTTTCTCTCTTTGCCCGAACGGGGCAATATGGAACAAATTTTCTGGACTATCATGGAGAAGATCGTAAAAAAGAAGCATTTATTGCCTCAACAGGAACGAGAGGATTTGGCTTTTCAGATGGCCGATATGTATTTCGCCAATTTCTCCCTTTTCCAGTCATTGCCCGATTCCTGGGCCATCGATCAATTATTCCCCATAATTCCCATTCATCGATTGGACGAGGAGCCAGACCGTTCGGGCGTGATTGCCGATCTTACCTGCGATTCCGACGGTGTTATTGACAATTATCCTTGTGACGAGGAAATGAATAAGACTGTGGCTTTGCACCAGTTGCAGCCAGGAACACCCTATTATCTCGGCGTCTTTCTAGTTGGCGCCTACCAGGAGACATTGGGGGAGTTGCACAATCTTTTTGGCGATCCCCACGCTGTTCAAGTAGAACTTTTGGGTGAGAATCAGTATAAAATTCGCAACCTCATCAAAGGCGATACTGTGAACCAGGTTATTAGCTACGTTTCCTATGACACGGAAAAACTGACTCGTCGCATGAGGGAACAGTTGGAGCGCGCTGTGGAAGAACGGCTCATTGATTTAGACGAAGCGGCCCACTTTATGAGGGAGTACGAAGAAGGAATGGCCGGCTACACCTATTTTGAAGATTAACTTTACTAGGCAGCTTTGATGAGGGGGACGCCGCTCCTGAAAAGCGGTCGTCCCTCAAAGACGTAACATCTAGAGCTTTACCCTCAAAGATGCATACCAGGCCCTGCCTGGGGCGCCTGGCACTGTGTTGGCGGCGCCAGCCAGGAAATCGGGAACCCAAACCTCTTCGTCCAATAGGTTGGTGCCCCGCAAGTTCAAGCCAAGATCCACCCTGTGTCCTCTGTCCACGCTAAATAGCTTTATGTCGCAGTTCAAAGACACCATGTCCACTGCCTCCGACGCCGGGTTGATCACTGGGATATTGGGATCTGTGCTTTTTTTGTATGCGCCGTCGTGACGGTTGAAAAGCGCTAGGTTAAAATGCTTGCTCTTATAACCCAACCCAAATTTCCAATTGGTTGATGGCAACTGACTGGCCTGGGTTAGACCGGTTTTTTCCTCACTATCCTGCCAGGTGAAGGCCATCTGAACAAAATACCGTGAATTGGGTTTGTATTTACACTCAAACTCAATGCCTTCGGACTCCAGTCGGGCCACATTCTGGGCCGTGCCCAAAACGTATTCTTCATTTCGTCTGAAAATAATAAGATCTGTTTGAACCGAATTGTAGGCGGCCAGAGAGACCTCGTATTTAGGGCCGTGTCTAAAGAATTGTAAATCCCAGGTTTCAATGGTTTCTGGCGACAGGGTTGGATTTCCTCGTTGGATGCCTGGCGTGTCAATCACGTATTCCAAAAGACTTGGGCTGCGGAATGCCTCTCCATACAACAACTTCATGCCCATTTTATAGCCTGGACTATTAGGATTGAATTTCCAGATAAGGCCAAGCCTGGGAACAATGTCCGGATCCAGATTGTTGGGCACAACTGCAGGAGCGCCTGCAACGGTTGCGTTCACATCCTCGACCTGATTGTACTGGAATCCCAGAGTGAGGTCCAAATAATCGTTGGGGGTGTATTGTCCTTGAGCGTAGAGGCTGTAAACCGTGGTCTGGCCTTCATAAGGCGTACTCACTACACCGCCATTGGTTCCAGTGTCCAGCTTTTGGAGCACGGTCCCAGCTGTAATAACCACATCGCCCACGATGCCATAGGCGGTTAATTCACCCAGCCAGTCGTTGGTGTGGAGTGGGAACACTGGAGTTTCCCCAAATAACCAGTCGAAAACTTCATGGTTTTGAGTGAGATGGGCTTCAAGATTCCAGGATCCGAATTGCTTGGAATAGCCAAAATCCATCATTGTCACTTGACTGGCAAAAAACAATGGGTCATTGGGACCCAAAGCGAGGAGGGCGAATTGTTTCATGTCGCCATGGTAGCCTGAGAACTTGAATCCCTTGTACTTTACATTCAGGTTGTAACCTTTATTGTCTTGTAGAACATCCTTTGAAAAGGTTCCTCCACCCACAGCGGCGCTTTCAAAGGCCCAGCCATCCGATTCGTGATAGAGGATGCCAGCGTTCAAGCTGAAATCGCCTCTGCTGAAGGATCCCGCCACTTCTCCCTTAACGGTTCCGAAGCTGCCTGTTTCCGCTACCGCTCGAAAGCCATTCTCCTGGCCTTTTCGGGTGATGATATTCAGAACGCCCTCAAAAGCGTTGGTTCCGTGCATCACTGAACCGGGACCACGGCTCACTTCAATTCGGTCTATTTGTAGGCTGGGAAAGGTGTAGGGTGGGCTATAGGCGGAAAGGTTTCCCCCGGATGCTCGCACGGGTCTGCCATCTACCAGCACCAGGACATGGACGATGGATGTGTTTGGCTCTCCTCCACGAATTGAGGTTCGGTTAATTCCGGTGCCAAAAGTATTCTGAACCGCGGGCAACAGTTCCCAAATTTCCCCTACACTAGCAGGCCCGAAAGCTTCAATTTCAGTGACGCCTACAGCGCTCACCACCCCGGGCGCAGTCCAAGAGGGTTCTTCTTTTTTGGAGACTGTTGTGGTTTCCCAAACTTCGATGCCGGAAAAGTCCGGTTCGTCCTCATTATCATCTAAGTTCGGAGTTGCAGTTGTGGTTACAGCTGGTTTGGCGCTGGGCGATGGGGTCGGCTCCTCAATGGGACTCCCAGGCGACAACAATAGAAAAGCCACCAAAATGCTTAACATAAATACCTCGCGATAGCTTGAAAACAATTCCGTTTCGTGAAAAACCTATTGCTATTATACACGCAAAAACTAAAAAATACATCCTTCTTGCACAAATTGCTTGAGCGGGGGAACTTTCAAGTGTGCCGTTCTGAGAGCATCTCCTATACCTCTGAATGACAGCTTTTATAGATTTTTTATCTGTAAGGTGCTGGAATATAGTGTATTGAGACGAATTGTTGTCGGCATCCTATTAGGCTGTGGTGTGAGGCGGGTTGCGGTGTGTGTGAATTGGAGGAACTGCGTTAAAGTGTTTTTCGGGGATCATGTGCTTGGTGTCGGTTTTGATGCATAAAATCAGGATGGAAAATTCCTTCTCGGGGAGGAGCGCTCTCGCTTTAGTCTGTGGTTTTGAGTTTATCTTTGGTGAAGTGGGTCACCTAATGTGAAAATAACATCGTTAGACCGTATTTTGTCGGTTGAGTTATTTTGGGATGTGAGTTAATAGATAAGGCGTGGATCCTAATGCATCCAAAATTAATTGAAGGAGATCGACTATGAAGAAGTTGGTTCTAAAAGAACTCAATGTTCAGAGTTTCACTACCTCGGAGTCCAAGAAGATTGAAGGGGGCGCCTTTACGGACCTATACAATTGCGACACGGCAAATCCTCTTTGCCAAACCTTTGAGGAATACTGCACCCGGTTCAATTGCACAGCTGCCTATGATTGCACCATGAATTGTACGTATCTCTGCTAGGGCTCTGTTCTCGGTGGCTTGCTTGCCATATGGCAGGCAAGTTACCGACGTCTAATCGTGTCTCAGAGCATCAATGGGATTTAGTTGGGCCGCTTTTACGGCGGGATAGATGCCAAAAACCAACCCGGTTCCCGCGCAAACTCCCAGAGAGAGAATCACAGCAGTGGATGACCAGGCTGTTGTCCAGCCGGAGTAAATGGAAATTGCATGGGCCATGCCGTAACCCAAGACAATGCCCAGAAAGCCCCCTATAACTGCAATTGCGAAAGACTCTATCAGAAACAGCCTCTGAATGTCTCTTCGTCGGGCCCCCAGTGCTCTGCGAATACCAATTTCGCGGGTTCTTTCCAGAATGTTGGCTAGCATAATATTCATAATGCCAATTCCTCCCACTAATAGTGAAATACCAGCGATTGCAGACATTACGATGTTGAAAATACGTTGGGTCTTACGGTGCTGGTTTAGAAGGGCTTCGGGAACTATAAGTGAATAATCGTCTACTCCGCGATGCCTGGTCGCAAGTAGTCGAGATAGGGTTCCGGCTGCAACGGAGGTGGGCATGCCTGGGGCGACTTGAACCTGGAATTCATCCAATTCGTCTTCCATATTCTTGAACTTAAACTTTTTGAGAGCAGTTTTTATGGGAATATAGATATTGCTTCTGCTGCTGCTTAATTTTACTCCCTCAAATTCTGATTGGCCCAGATCCCTGTCTTTTAGAACACCCACCACAGTGAGCCAGATATGGTTAACCTTAATTTTACCGCCTAAGGGTGGGTGTTCACCGAAGAGATCACCTGCTACGTCGGAGCCGATTACACAAACCTGGGCAGACATTACGTTGTCTAATTCAGCCAGGGGTCTGCCTTCCAGGACGTCAAGGTTACCCAGTTCGAAATGGTCCGGCATAACACCCATCACCACAGCGTTGCTTTTCCCATTTTCATTGTAGAGGGCCCAAGTACGCACCTTCTTGACTGCGGTGTAGGCTGAAAGGAAGGGCAGTGTTTCGCGCGCTGCTTCAAGGTCTTTTAGGCTCAAACCAAGAGAACTCTCTCTAATTTCGGCTAACATATCGTCGGGGGTGGGTTTGGCCTGAACAATAATGTTGCGTAGTCCCATGGCGTCAATAAGCCTTAAGGACTCCTTTTCCGCCCCTTCCCCAACGCTCAACATGGCAATGACAGCGCCTACGCCAAAAATCATTCCCAGTAAGGTAAGAAGGGTCCTTAATTTGTGGTTGGCAAGCTCTTCAACTGCCTGGATCAGATCCATATACCATTCCATTTAAAAATCCTGCCCTATTTGGGGCTCACTGAGGGCCACCTTCATGCCTGGTTCAAGTCCCTTTGTTATTATTGTCTGAGTCACGCTTCTCTGACCGAGGACCACCGGTTGCTTAACGAATTGTCCGTTCCTCAACACATAGACAAAAGCCTGGTTTTCCTCGTGAAAGATCACCTGGTTGGGGGCGGCGATGACATTATCCTGTTGGCTCACCAGGATTCGAGTCGTTACGTGGCTGCCGGGTTTCATGATGCCTGGGAGTGTGGTTTTAATGGTTAAAACCACCTCGAAATATTTGATGGGATTGTTGCGTTCTATGGCCTTGGCAAGAGCACCGACGCTTTTAACCACGCCATGGTGAAAAATACCGGGGTATCCGTCCAGTTCAATAACAGCTGGGAGCCCGACCTCCAGACCTGCTGCCTCAACTTCCAGGACATTAATTTTTGCTTCCATTGAGCTTAGGTCAGGTAACTCTCCCAGCTTTTGGCCCATCCAAACCATCATGCCTACCCTTGGTTTTCCTTGCCATCCCCGATCATTCACGTAAAAGCAACCATCGTGGGGCGCAAGAATTTCAAGGGCGTCCCCAGATGCACTAAGCTGCTCCATCTCCAGCTTAAAGGTATTTTGCTCTAGATCCATTAATTGCATGTCTGTTTCAGCTTTTTTTGCATGCCTGCCCTTTTTTATCTGGAAGTGATCAATTTTGGCGTCCAGGAAATCCAAGTTGATTTGAGAATCGATGATCTCTTCTCGGGAGTAGAGTCGTTCATCTTTGGGGGCAAAAGCGGCTGCCTGAGTGCGTTCCAATTGTGTGAGCTCCAGCTGAATGTTCATTTCCCCGCTTTCCTTTTGGTGGCTGCGACTGGTTTTCTCTTCTTCAAAGTCCAGGCGGCGGATCTCATCTCGGGCTTTTTCCTTTTTTGAAATGATATCCTGGTCATCGAACCGGACAAGCACTTCGCCCTTCTTAACATTTTTACCCTCAAGGGCCAGCCAGGTAATGTTGAGGGGGATTTGGGTTGCTGGGGCGTTTATGGGTGTGGCTTGGACGGCTCTTAGCTCTCCTTTTGCAGTGATTTCTATTTTGAATTGACTCTCCCTCACAATGATGGTGGCAGTTTTGCCGACTTGATCAGATGTGCAAAAGGCCAGAAGGCAGATTGTTGTAAGTAGAATGACGTTTCTCATGACTTCTCCGGGGCAGAAAGAAGGATTTGGTCGCCCTCTTTAAGACCCTGTTTTACTTCAACCATTTCTCCAGCTCGTTTACCAAGGACCACCGGGACGCGTCGCGGATTTCCCCATTCCCCAGGAATCAAGACATAATGACCTTTTGCGTCCAAGCGCGCTGCCTTTTTGGGGATTTGAAGCACATTGGGCAGCAGGGAGGATTGAATAGTCAATTGCGCGGCCATTCCGGGTCTCATGAGTTCGGGGTCTGGGTTTTCTATCGAAATGACAGCGTCGAAAACAATGGTGGGTTTCTTGTGAGATTTTCTACGAAAGATGCGGCCCAGGCTTTGAATTTCACCTTTAAATAGCTTGTCGGGGTTGGCATCGAGCCGGATTTCTACAGACTGTCCGACGGCCACTTTTCCAGCATCTGGTTCGGATACGACCCCTGCAACTCTCATACCGTGCAGGTCTGGTATTTCTAGCAGGTTGCTGCCCTGCCAGACATTTTCACCAACAGTGTATTTGTCGCCGTTCCATTTGGTCTTGTAAACCAGAAGGCCGTCTTTAGGCGCTTTTATGGTCATTTTTTCGATAGAAGAAACCAGTCGTTTTTCCCGGTTCCTGGCTCGTTCCATCTTTCTCTGTTGGCCTTCAATTCGGGTTTTCATATTCTCTTTCTGTCGGCTTAGTTTTCGTTCTGCAGCCCTGGTTTTGATTTCCAAGAGTTTTGCATCTAAGTGGAGTTGCTTCAGTTCATTGTGGGTGATCAGGTCCTTGGGTCTATCCAGTTTCCTATGGGCTTTGGATAGTTCCACCCGAACTTCTGCTAGCTCCAGTTCAACGTTTTCAAGCTTTTCCTGTTCCTCCAGCTTGATGATTTCAATTTTTTTGTTATCGGAGGCGAGACTTGATTGAACAAGCACCAACTGGTCCTGGAGCTTTTTTGCGTCAAAGCCCAAAACTGGCGTTCCCTGCTTAACCTCTTTTCCTTCAGGAGCGATGAATGCGATGGTGTAACGCCAGGTGTCTGGAATGCGGGGAGGTGAAATAATCAAAGAATTGGTAGATTCCAGATTTCCACTGGCCTCAACAGTAATGACTAAATCTGCTCTGGTCGCCTCAACCACTTCCCTTGCTTGACTATCATCATTTGGTCTGGTGAAACTTCGTAGTAGGAGGCCAAACGCCAGAATGGCGAGCGTCGCAATCATTATTTTCTTTTTCAAAATACCGCGACCTCCAGCTGGGAATGAACATCTGGGTTGTCATGCAACTTAAAACCTTGGGGCCAATATGTCAAGAGCCAATGTATGAATCCCACTTTCCTGGCTTTCAGGATGAGTAAGTGTGGGCTGGGAAAAGTGAGTCCGGTGTATTGGATCTCTTTTTCCGGTCGCCCAGACATAAAGACGTTTGTGGGCCTGAAAAAGCCTGGAAATTGGATCTCAGAAGTTGGCATGGGAAATGCTAACTAAGATGTCAACGGCAAAAACTTTTAGGAGGCTGCAATGTACAATTGTAATTTGATCATTTTCAGATCCCAGATTATGAAGCGAGGTTCTATTCAAGAATCCTACTTTAATCAGAAAGCGTTGCCTAACGCAGTAATCCGAGCATTTATCCTAAACCTGCCATGATCCTCTTCGCCCGCAGTGTCTCTCCCGGGGGGCTCAACCAGGTTGCATGTCACTTTGGTTGAGCCTTTCCTTTTTTCTTATCTCAAACAATGGATTCTGGCGTTAGAAATTCTATGGCAACGAACCATTCTATTCAGCAAGATTGTTTCATCGGAGTAAACCAGGCATTTTTCAGGTCATTCCAAGAGTAGGTTTGGCGAAATGGTGGCGCTATCTCCAGATACCATTTGAAGTTACTGTATTTGTGAAGCAACGCATAAGTCATGAATTTATCAGGCGCATTGGCGAATGTGTGGCCGTAGCCTTTTAGAACGGCTGACAGCAGGCTGGGATCTCCTCCGGATATGAAGAGAGAAACCGAAGCGAAATCATACGCGGGGTCGCCAAGCATAGCGGGTTCAAAATCAAACAAGCCAGTGAACTGCCATCCTAGGCTTGTGTTTTCCACAAAGAGATGTTGGCGCATTATTTCCGTATGCAAAAAGACTTGCTTGGGGCATTCTGCGCATGATTTGATGTCAAGTGTTTCTAGCCAGGAGGGGAGGGAATCAAGCCAGGCTTTGTTCAGACCAACTTGGGCCTGACGCTTTATACATGCCTTATATTGGCCTGAAACGAAGTCCGCCCAATTCATTCTGAACAGATCAAGGTTTTCTGTGGGTATGGCGTGGAGTTGTGCAAGAATTTGCCCCAGCTCCTCACAAAGCCTTAAGCGGTCTTTAATGGAGACGAAGTCCCAAACATCACTGAGCAGTTGACCGTGAAGGCGGGTCATTACAACGTAAGGCCAGCCATCCAATTCACCCGTTGCCACAATTTTCGGAGTCGGGATTTTCAGGCGACCTTCGATATGCCTCAGGGCGCTTTCCTCTCGTTGGCAATCAATAGTGTAAGCGGGTGAAAATAATTTGATTACGTACTTTGAGTCAACATTGTAGACAATAGTGGAGCCGCCAGAGCATCGTTTAATACGGTTGTGAGGAAATCCGTGTTTTCCACATATACTCTTTATTGCCTTGGAGCAGAGATGCTCATCTTCGCGGATGTTGCTCAGAATGTGTTGACTCTTGTTGTTTGGTAGGATTCCAGTCATTGAAACCTCAGAGGTTGAACCGCATGAGTAGGGCATGATCATCCTTTCCGTAGTAGTGAAACCTGGTTCCATTCTCATGGAAGCCGATCTTTTCATAAAAACGAATTGCCCCTGTGTTTTGGCTCGAGACCTCTAAAAAGATGGAAACACAACCTTCCTTTCTACAATTATCAATCATGGCGCCCAAAAGCTTTGCTGCAAATCCGCGCCGTCTGAATTGCGGCAATACAGCAATCCGCCATAATTCAACTTCATCCAATATGTGGGATGCGCAGAGATAGGCCAGCGGCTTTCCATCTTCCCAAATAGAAAGATAATGTCTGTTGGCGTCGGGGAGGAACGAATTTGCGGTCCAGGGGGCCGGAAAAACAAGTTGTTCAATTTGGGCGAAGGCCTGAGGGTGCAGGTTATGATCGATGTTAATTCCGTCTTCTCCTCAGCGTATCTGACCTTTTGAAAATCTTGCCATAGGCGCAAAATAAGGGCCGACTACATCATACGCGGAATTCTGACTGGCGTCTACAGCGTCGGTCATCAAGTCACTGGATTCCCAATATAGGCCCATTCCCCTTTCAACTATTGCGGCAAAATACAGATCTGAAGGGTTCGTGAGATCAAGAGCGTCCTTCAAAGCCATTCTTTTCACTTCGTTCTTGCGGGACAATGTTTTAAAAGGAGATTCAAACCAGGAATAACTGATTCGGGGGTGGACCGGTCGAACACGTATGTAATACTGATTGTCTGGCGCTAGAATGGTAGAGGGTATCTGGGGTTTTTGAAGGCTAGAACGTATTTGATACACCAGCCTGCCCTGCCCATTCTCAATCTGTAGATCATATACGAGGCCCGTCGGCTTGGTCTGAACTGCTATCACGGGGTGATCGGCAAGAACTGTCGCATTGGCAAATGGGTAGAGAAAGGCTAATCCCGTGCTCCGTATTCGAACCACGCCGGAGTAATCTGGAGTTTGATCCCCGTTGGCGATAGGGGCGACCATGGGCTTGCCATGGGAATCCACAGAGGCTAGTTGGCCTTTTTTAAGGCTTAGCCCTGATTCAGTTAAATAGGCGATGCTGTCGGCCATGAGCCGCATTTGTGATCCATTTAAAAAAACAAGGTCCAACTGGCTTTGGGAACCCGTTTCAATTCGTGTTCCAACAACATGCCACTGCAATGGTTTGACTGGTTGTGTATGTTGAGTGTCCGGTCTACTGAACAAAGCATTGCCCACCACGCATTTTACTATGGCTATTTCATCGGAAAGGGCTTCTTGAGAGAGGAGGGGACACGTAAAAAGTAACAAGAAAATACCTGATTTGACCACCGCGCTTTACTCCTTTGTCCCCCACAATTGTATAAACGATTCAAGTGATTGTTTTGCTTATCGCCAATCTCCGATTAATTGAAAAGGCGCCCAAAAATAGGGGTGGACATAATCTTTCCCACCAGAGACTTCTCCATTTTCTGTGGGAAGGATTCGTTGTTGAATCATATCCAGTTGTGCTTTTCTAAGGGCTAGATCCTTGGTTTTTCCTTCTTTAAGATATTTATAGAATTGCACCATAAATGGAGCTGTGGAAAGGTCCGATACCTGCCAGAAAGAGGCTACAATAGAACGGGCTCCAGCATACTGAAAGGCTCTTGTAAGGCCTAGGAAACCTTCCCCTCCAATTGCGGCGCCAAGGCCGGAATCACATGCGGAAAGTACAACCAACTCTGTCTTCAAAGTCAGTTCTTCCATGATTTCCCATGCCTGAAGCAACCCATTTTCTCGATTAACAGACCATTTAGTTGGCGTGGTGAGGGCCAGGGCGGAATCAAGAGGTGATTGTTCGTCTAAAATACCGTGACAGGCAAAATGTAAATGGGTAGCTTGTCCGCTTATGGTTTTGGCGATTTCTTCAGTTGCGGATTCACCCATGTACACATTGCTTGCCTCTCCGAAAATATCAGCAATTGCTTCCAGTTCTTTACGAGCGCCTGGCAGGGGCTCCAGGAATTTATTTCGCTTCAGATATGGTTTGAAAAAGGTGTTTTGGGTGGAAGATTCGCCCAGTTCCCCAGTCGGGTATATCGGATTGCCTATTGCCACAAGGCGGATTGGTTTTGGAGAGGTTCTTTCTTGAACCAGGCCAGAGTAAATTGTTGCTGAAACTACTGTGTGAATGGGCTTTTGAATTATCAGGTAGTCATCAGGATTTTGACCCCTGAAGAAGGCTTCAAAAGGCAGGCCTCGAAGGGGGCCGTCTGGGCAAATCAAAACTCTTTGGGAGCTGTCCAGCAGTGACTGGACAGGAGTAATCAAAGTTTGATATAAGGTTTTGCCATACTCTTGATGAGTATTGGTCGAGGGGCGCATCAGCCATTTTCGAAAGGCTTTGCCCAGGTCTTCCAACGCCATTCGTCCATAGGGAATTTGAATAACTTGAAACCCAGAGGCGTCTTCCTCCCCGGGTTTGGAAACAGCGAAAAGAAGAGTTTGGGACTCACCAACGGCGTATGACAGGAACAATGTTCCATGATCCAATGTTTTTTGAAACTCTTTGGCATGAATGACTTTGGGCTGGTCAAAGTGAACAGTTTTTGAGGATAGCTCCGCAATTTGGTTTTTGATCCGTTGTCGCTTCGCACGGATGGTTTTGAGCTCATGAATTAATTGGTTAATCTCTTCCTCATCCTTGACAGGATGCAGATCTGCAATTTGATTTTGTGTCTTCTCGTAATTCATGGCGTTGAGTTCTAGATTCCTGGAGAGGTTTACAGGAATGTTGTGGCTATGCTGGAATTCCTTTTCGGCCATGATGCGCCTGAGAATCTGGGCTCTTCCTCGTTCATAGGCGTAGAATGCGTCTTCCATCCGGCCTTTGTTAAAATGTGAAAGGGTCAGCTCCCAATATTTCTCTTGAAACTGGGCGATATAACCAGATTGCAGTTCTTGGGTTCCGCCAAACCGACCGATTTGTTCCTCTAGCGCCGCTAATCCTCGCTCAATCAGGCCAGTGTTTTCTTTTCCCAATTGCCTCCAGGTGTCTGCGAGAGAAAACAGAGATCTGGCCTCCAAGATGCTTCCGGGCGCTAAGTTTTCTCTAATGGCTAGACTCTGCTGGAAAAGTTCCTCCGCCTTTTTATAGCTTTTCTGAATGAAGGCGCATTCTCCAAGGCTGCTCAAGCTTGTAGCCAGGGCGAGAGAGTTTGGGGCAAGAGTTTGTCTCATTTGCAATGCTTTTTTGTAGAATGATTCCGCTTGAGGCAGCTCATTGCGATCCATGGCCAGTTTTCCCAGATTCATTAGACTGGTGGATACCCAGATGCTTTCAGGCGCCTGGGCTTCTTGAATGCTTAAAGCCATTTTAAAATCTGTTTCCGCTTCATTCCACATTCCCTTTTTAGAGAATATCTTGCCCAGCGCTCCCAGCGCATCTGCATGTTCAAGGCTATTTGGGGCAATGCGTTCTATCATTTCTAAAGCCAGGCTGAACTCATTTTCAGCTCTTTCATCGTCATGCCTCGCCCAGGCAATGCGACCTAGGAACATGATCGATTTGTAAACATCTCTGCTTTCCGGAGCCAGTTTCTTTTTAATACCCAGTGCTTTCCAACCATATGACTCGGCAGCGAGGTAATCTCCCTTGAGCATGGCGAGCTCACCGAGGGAGGTTAAGATAGCGGCTCTCTCCAATGGTTCAATTCCGGCGTTTTCAAAAAGAGTGAGGGCTTGCTGGTAGTAATTTTCCGCTTTGAAAAGTTCGCCAGCGTCCTCAGCATAACTTCCCAAGTTGTACAGGCTTCTTCCGTGAACAGCGGATTGGGGTTTCAGTTCTTTAATAATTTCCAATGCCTCGTGAGCGAGATCGAGCGCCAGATCGTGGTTGCCTTGATCCGCTGTGATCAACCCCAGGTTCTCAATACACCCAGCATAATCCATAGTGATTGGGTTGAGTGCGCGTTGGATTTCGGCGGCTTGAAGATGTACTTTTTTGGCTAAGGCAAGATCTCCTTTAATCC
Source organism: Holophagae bacterium (assembly GCA_050294955.1). Taxonomy (GTDB): domain Bacteria; phylum Acidobacteriota; class Holophagae; order Acanthopleuribacterales; family Acanthopleuribacteraceae; genus JBNKOV01. Next base: position 3,277 of record JBNKOV010000013.1, on the reverse strand, counting down.
ATGCCAGGACACCCTGACGCATCAGGTTGCGGGCTATATCCATGCTAAATGGGGCCTCTTGGGCTAGAATTTGGTATTCCTGAGCGGCAAGGGCTACCGCGCCTTCCATGTCCCCAAATCTCGCCTTACCTGTGGTGAAACTACCTAAAACCTCTGACCTTAACAAAGGATCGGCATGCTGCTCCTCCAAAATTGTTAAGGCGCCTGAATAACAGGAGTTGGCTTGCGGAAATTGGTTGAACATTCTATATCCATCACCTTGTTGAAGGAGAGCTCTTGCAGATTCGATAGGAGTGCCTGTGTTCTCTAACACTTTGTCATAATATGAATTAGCCTCCTCAAAAAGTTCAGCGCTGGCAAGTCTGTCTGCAATGTTGGAATACAACCATGCTGCACGATCTGGATCGGATTCCTTTTCAGCAAGGAGAATCCAGAATGAGACGCCTTTCTTTATTTTGCCCTGTTGGATGAAGCCTAATCCCTGCTCATATAGTGCTTTGTTTTCTGGTGAGTATGCCGGTCGAACTTTCAGCCGCCAATCGCCTGGAGGCATTTTTACTTCCTTTATTTCTTTTCCCCTTTGAAGGATAAGGGTGACTTCGCCTCGGGCTGTTTGGGTATTTTCTACCAGATTCAGATCTGACATGCTCTTGAAGACGCCCTCTGCCGCAGGAGCACCGCAAATTCCATTTTCTCTTCTCCAAGCAAGCAAGATATCTCCAGGAAGCAAACCGGCTTGAAAGGCAACCCCATCTTTCTGGCAATTCTCAATGATCGGGCCTACAGCCATTGGTGGATTCAAAAAGGGCAAGATCAAAAACAACCATATCATTTCGTCTTTCTCCAAAGATCGTAGGGGGTTAAGTTGCGGGTGCGATCTATCGGGGGCGTCTGGGGTGTGGAGTGAAATGCCTGCGAGCCAAAAGACCGGCTAGCAAAGCAGTTATACTCATCATCAAGAGGTTTGTCATGGGAACCATGAGCCCCCATTTATTAAAGACGAGAAATCCAAGAGAAACCTGTCCCAAAAGAATGACAAAGGTAATTCCAATTGTAGTCATTGGGCGGGAAATGTAGAGTCCTGTGAAGGCAGTGATCCAGCCGAAAATGAATGAGGCTGCAAGTCGGATGAAGCCTCTTAGGTTTTCTACAGGAGGTCCTTGAATAAGGGTGTTTACAGCCAGTGCATGGAGAACAAGACCGGATACAGCCGATGGCGCTCCATTTGGAGATGGTATGGCATGATGGTTGTCCCCTGAAGCGGTGAATTCAGCGCCCACTAGGACTAGTTTTCCCTGGAAGCGCTGAGGATTTGATTTAAGAATTTCAGGTAGGAGACTCCAGGAAATGCGGTCCATGCGCTTCCAATCCACAGAAAAATTGATCCAAAACATCCGAGGCCCATTGGGTGGTAGTCCGAGAAGTGAAGCGGCTTTTGTTGGAAATGCCGCTCTTTTTTCCCCGGTGCTATCTTCGAAAAAAGCGTAGGCTTTTCTAACTTTGCCATCGGAATCCTTTCTCAAATTGGTGAAAGCAAATAGGTTTGATGTTTCCTTGGGTCCCAGGAACTGGGGAATGGCGCCTTCGACCGCTTCAGAACCAACGGTTTGGTTGTCATTTGACACGGCAGCCAGCGCCAGTTTTTTGTGATGGGAGATTACAAAATTTGCGAATTTTGGAGATTGTGACCAGGATCGGGGTAGGAGGAGGTCAATGGCGAGGCCGCTCGCTCCAGCATCCAGGACATCTTTTAACTGCGAACCCAAAAGGTCGGCCATATCGGCCAGGTCCATTTCGTTCTTGTCGAGAAAATCATTGTCAATGGTTAATAATATCAGTTGGTTATCAGGCAGCGTCGGGTGCTTGGAGGCAAATCGTAGGTCAATGAGGGGCTGTTCCATAGAAACCAGGACTTGATCCGTTTTCGGAGAATAGAAGATTAGACTGGCTAGAACGGACAAAACCAGTGCGACCTTGCATCGTCTGGGTTTTTCAGTTCGTTTCCAATGATCCACCTTGTCATTATGGAAAACTCTCTCTAAGTGTCTCAGCGCCTTTTCAGCAGTTGTCGGCCTATCAACCACTTCTTGAGATAGGCAGGGCTCCACTGCCCGAAATGTTAGTGGATCCATTTTCTCCTGAGGGCATTGACCGACCAGAGTTTCATACATTAATACGCCAAAAGCATAAATGTCGGAGGCCCTGGATGGACCCGTTTGAAATATTTCTGGCGACATATATTCGGGAGTGCCGATGGGGTGTTTCTCGGGTTTGGGTCCAGAAAATGTCTCGCCTTTTGGCTCTAAACTGGCTATTCCGAAATCGAAGATTTTTTTCTTATTTCCATCGTGGCTCAAGATCACGTTTCCAGGTTTCAGATCTCGATGAAGCACGCCCTGTTCATGAGCATGGTCCAGGCCTTGAGCTATGGCGCGAAAGATTGGCAAGGCTTCGGACAGGGGAAATCCGTTTTTTTTTCCTGATCGCCTGTTGAAGCGTGGGGCCTTCAAGATACTCCATCACCAGAAAAGGCAGGTGGTTTCTAGTCTGGTCAAAACCGAAGTCTGTTACCGTGATAATGTTGGGATGTTGGAGCCTGCCCAGTGACTCTGCCTCAATTTGGAACCGTCTTAGGAATTGAGGGTTGTTGGACCACAAGGGTTTGATAAACTTGATGGCAAACTGCTTTTTGAGGTTTTTGTGAAAGGCGAGAAAAACCTGGCCCATCCCTCCTTCTCCAAGAAGTCTCTCCAGATGATAGGGGCCGATTTCGTCCCCAACCACAGGAGCAGTTGAAGACCAGTCATCTACAAAGCTTTCAATTAAAGGTGTTTCCATGAATTGAAATGCTGCTTCATCATTGGCGATCATTTTTTTTACTTCCGCCAGAATTTGTGAGTTTGGGCACGCCTCGCACAGCCAGGCGTCTCTTTTGTCGGGCGGCAAATTCGCGGCCTCAGAAAATAGCTTTTTTATTAGAAGCCATTCCTTTTGGTCCATTTATTTGATTCTCCCAAACAGCCAGGCCTTTGCGGCCCGCCACTCGCGATGAACCGTTTCTGGGGAAATGCACAAAACCTCGGCAGTTTCCTTCACTGTGAGTCCAGCAAAAAAGCGCAATTCTACAACTCGACATTGTCTGGGATCCATTTCGGCCATTTCATTTAGGGCCTCTTCTAGAGCCCAAATATCAAAATTAAGGCTTCTTCCACTGGCCATGTTTTCTTCGAGGTTGACAACTACCGCGCCGCCTCCTCGTTTCGCTGCGTTTTTTTCC
>JBNKOV010000012.1:0-23088 GCA_050294955.1 Holophagae bacterium | reverse complement strand
CAGGCGGGTCTTTTGATGCAGGCAAAAGCTCCTATTCCATACATGAAGCCTGTTAAGATGAAAACGAGGTTGGCTTTTGGCCCCAGATTTCCAGGAAGAATTAGGGTCATCCAGGCAAGCAAAGCGGCTATGATCCAAAATACGCCCAAAAAAAATAGGCTGCGAGAAAAACTGCTCAAGGATTTCAGCATTGCGTTATCGAGGTAGTCCAATTCTGATGGGGTCGTTGAGTAGGTGGTCGTTTTTGGCGGGTCGTAGGGATTACTTTCCTTCATGGGGTTTCCTTTCCTGATTAAGCGGCGACTTCCATGCCTCGGTTAAACTAACACACTTTGAAGAAACTTAGGTTTTTTTGAGACACTGCTCAGATTACTGGCTGTAAAGCCCTCAGAGTCAAGTGATTTAATTCGAGGGGTGTTGCCTAGGTTTTTGCTCGGAATTTTTCCTTAAAAAGGCATTTCTAAAAACATCATTTTCCGATTCTATTGGATAATTACATCCAAATCGCAGTAGCTCTAATTATTTGAATGGGTGAACTGGGGAGTGGACGTTGCCCACTCCCTTGCTGAGAAGCGGTTTATGCCTCGTCAATTGTAATCGAACCATTTGTGGTATTTAAATCCACCATGACTCCGCCGCCATTGATGGCGCCGCGCACTTTGGTCCTTTTAATCTTTCCTTCCACTGAAATAGGGATATTAGTATTTACCGAGCCGTTGGTGACTCCAGCCTTCAAATTGGCCTGAATGGTTTGTGGTAATTTCAGGCGTATGGATCCGTTGGTGGTTTTGCAGGTAATGTCTCTACCATGATGCTCAACCAGTTCGGCTTGTATTTTACCGTTTGTGGTTTTTGCATTAAAAGAGCCGTGTATGTCTTCCAATACCAGCTTGCCGTTGGTGGTCTTGGCTTCCACGACGCCTTCTATTCCGTTTATAAATACCCCGCCATTTGCATTGCGCACTCTTAATGAAACTTGTCTGGGGACCTTCAATTTGTAGCTCACTGTGACGCTGCCCCACATATTCACCTTGTTGGGGTGGTAGGTGTTGATGGTCAGGTTCCCCGGGCGTTCATTTATTTCGATTTCTACTTTATCCATTTTTCGGTCTGCGTTGCGCGCCCAGCCGTTGAAGGATTTGGTTGCCTCTACTTCCACTTGATCCTTATCCCAACTGGTAATTTGGATGACGCCATTGGTGTTGGTGAGGCTTATTTCTCCGCCTTTTTGAAAATCAATATTGTAGGTTTCACTTTGAGAAGCGCCCGCTAAAGCTGTGCTGCAAATCCATAAGCCCGTTCCCAGTAAAAAGATCATGTGCTTCATTTTTCCCTCCGTTTTGTTGGACCCCTCTAGTAATTACGTGTGTTGGCGTCTTTGGTTTAGTCTGGATCTCGGGTTTAACTGACATGGGTCTTTTGACGTTTAATCTTACGGAATTCAGGTGGGTTTGCCTGAAAGAGATGTTGCAGGATTGTTTTCACGATGAAGGGAAGTACCCGGTTATACAGGGGAATTGGGGAATTTTCTGGCCAAACCCTGCAAAGCGGGATATAGTTGATAGAGGCTATTAAGTATGTGAGGCTTTTATGAATGCGTCTCTGGCTCCAGGCCTTCTGGTTTCGATGCCCAATTTAAACGATCCCTATTTTCAAAAATCGGTGATCCTCTTGTGCGAATATACCGATGAATCCGCCTTTGGGGTGGTCATTAATCGTCCCTCGCATATTCAAATCCAAGATCTTTTGGCGGGCGACCAGAAATTATTGGATGTTATCGATGTGCCATTTCTTGTTGGCGGTCCGGTTCAACCAGAATTCCTCTGGAGCGTTCATACACCGGATTTTCAGGGTGAATCCACAACAGTGGTCGATATAGGCGTTCATATGACTTCTGCCCAGGAAATTCTCATTTCTCTTTCTGAGGGCGATGGTCCCGAGCGGTATCATCTGGGTTTTGGTTATGCTGGGTGGGGGCCGGGTCAACTGGACCGGGAGTTACGCGATGGGGCTTGGTGGGTTGCTCCTATCGATCCCCAGCTTATCTTGGAAATGGATTATCTGATTCGGTGGAACAAGGTGCTAAAAGATCTGGGCATTGACCCCCTAGCCGCCAATTTTGGATCTACGGGACTTGCCTGAACCAAGGCATTTTCTAGTTTGTCATTTCATGGTTTGGCGGGAACAAAAGACTTTGATGTATGTCTTGCTCCTGTAAAGTGAACTCGGTAATTGCATGACGAACGGGTTCCAAACCATGGTCGGGATAATAAATAAGCCCGCCGCCAGTTGGCAAGCCCAGCCCTTTTACACCGGGTTCGGACGCCGACACCACAGCTTTTAATCTCCTCCAACCATTGGCTTCATCGTGGGCGTCTACAGCATATGGGATGAGTTTGAATGTGTCGAACAGGTCATCATCGTCCGGATTCTCACTTTCCCAACCTTTGAGTCCAAGGTGAACCGCCCCTGCAGACACGCCAATTAGAACGGCGTTGTCGTAATACCGCTGGATAATGTCCTGACCCATTCCGGTCTGATCCAATATCCGCCAGCCCTGCACCACGTCGCCCCCTGCCAGGAGGATTATGTCTGCTTGTAAGAGATAGTCCCTGTCCTCTTTCTGGTAATCAGAGTAAATCATGCGGCAATCGTTAATGCCAATGGCGCTCATTGCTCCTTCGAAAATAGAAAAGTAGGCGGTTTGGTCTCCATTTGAAGCGCCAACGTAGGCGGCCTTGGGGCTCTCCTTCTGAATGGCGTCTCGCAATGGTTTCAAAAAAGGACCGTTTGGCGTATTCCAAAAGAGAAGTTGACTGTCTGCCATCAGGTAGATTGGCTGAATGGGTATGGACATTGATTCCTCACAGAGGCAACCTGACGGCTGCTTTATTGATCCAACATTTTCTCTATTTCAGGGTCCTTGCGCAAGAGTTTCACCTCAAAATCTCTGAGCCAGGCAGACCAGTTGAAATCCCATTTGGAGAAACGGCAGTCCAATTTCCAGTAACCCTCCCGATCTGGCCTAATGTCTATCTTTTCTGCTTCATTCAAAATCTGTTTCAGGGTATGAATTCGCTGTTGCCTATCTCGTGCTTGCATGACCAAAGGTTCTCTGAAAGCTTCGAAATTTTTGTTTCTACTTAATTGACCTGCGTTTATTTGTTCGATAAGGGCGCTAAGGCGTTCATTTTTCATCTGGGCAGCATAACAGAAAAACCCGGGAAACCCAAGTCCCCGAACCCTTCTTCTTTTCATCTAAGCTTCATAATGGCAAATTTCGCTTCACAATTTGGCCTCCATCAAATAAGATATCCTGCTGGGCATGGATGAACGAGGGTTCATAAAAACAGATTTTGTCCTGGGACGCCATTATCAAAAGGCGGCTAATTCGAAAGGAGTTTGGGATGCAAGCGGAGTTATCTTACGGCGATACCAAGATTTCCCTCCCTGTAATTGAAGGCACGGAACAGGAAAAGGCGATCGATATTTCCAAGTTGAGAAGTCAGACCGGGTTAATTACCTTGGACAACGGGTATGTGAATACTGGATCCTGTGAGAGCAAGATCACCTTTATCGATGGTGAAAAAGGCATCCTTAGGTATAGGGGCTATGAGATAAAGGACGTATGCGATAATTGCGACTTCCTGGAAACAGCCTATCTGGTGATGTACGGCGAGTTGCCTACTCAGGAAGAATATGACCGTCTACAAATGGAGATTGCTGACCAGTATCTTGTGGACGAGAAGATTCTTCATATTATGGAAGCCTTTCCGAGAACCACTCATCCCATGGCCCTTATGATTGGTCTCGTCTCCAGCCTCTCAGGCTTCTACTCGGCCCAGACCAAAACCGAAGATGAGCGCCGCAATGCAGTGGTAAAATTAATGGCTAAAATGCCCGTTATGATGGCTTGGACCTATCGAGCGCTTAATGGCCTTCCTCGTGTTCAGGCTGATCGCCGTCTTAATTATGCCGCCAACTTTCTGCATATGATGTTTAAGGATCCCACAGACAGGAAGGAAGTGGACCCCGAAGTGGCAAAAGCGCTTGATATGCTTCTTATCCTCCATGCCGATCACGAACAAAACTGTTCCACCGCCACTGTTCGCGTGGTTGGCAGTTCTGGTGTGAATCTCTACACGGCTATTGCCGGTGGCATGTGCTCTCTTTGGGGGCCTCTCCATGGTGGAGCCAACCAGGCCGTTATCGAGATGTTGACCCAGATCCATGAAGACGGCGGAAACATTCCAAAATACATTGAAATGGCTAAAGACAAAGACAGTGATTTTCGTTTAATGGGTTTTGGCCATAGAGTTTACAAGAATTTTGATCCCAGAGCTCGCATCATCAAGAAACATTGCGATATAGTTCTGTCTAAATTGAATGTGAACGATCCATTGCTTAACCTGGCGAAAAAGCTTGAGGAAGCGGCGCTCAATGATCCCTATTTCTCTGACCGAAAGCTTTATCCCAATGTTGATTTCTACAGCGGCATAATGTACAAGGCCATGGGTATTCCCACATCCATGTTTACGCCCATGTTTGCTTTGGGCCGGCTGCCTGGTTGGATTGGGCAATGGTTGGAACTAATGGCGGATCCCAAGCTTAGAATCGGTCGACCTCGTCAGGTTTATCAGGGATCGCCTTTACGGACTGTTGACTCTAAGGTAGTGAATAGCTAAGCCATGTTGAGATGCTCGTCTGTGTTGGCTTTGACGGAATATCCTTGTCGGCTCCTGGCTTTTTGGCCTGCGCAACCCACAAGGATGTTCCCACGTTCTTTTTGCAAGTGGTTTTGCATCCGTATGTTGACTCTTTTTCGGAAGAAAAGCGCAAGCCTTTTTTATAAAAGCACTTCCGTTTTTCCCAGAGGGGCTATACAATGAACCGGGGCAAGGCGGGCTTGTTGTAGAGAAATCCGCCTTTCCAGGAGAGGCGGGGGAACGAACCACGAACTGATATTTACCGTTATGGGGGGTTTCTTCTATGTTTGGTCCAGTTTCCGAAGGCATGCGGTTATTTCGAAGCGGGGCGTCCGTTGCTATCGTCGGGTATTCTGAAAAACCTCACCGCGTCAGTTACAAAGTAACTCAGTACCTTCTTCAAGAGGGGAACCGGGTGACAGGTGTTAATCCGAATGTGGCTGAGGCCCCGAAGACGGGCATTCCCATGAAAACGAGTCTGGCGGATCTTGGTGAACCGGTCGATATTATTCAGGTTTTTCGAAATAGCGCCAGGTTAAGTGCATTGGCAGATGAAATCCTTGAACTAAAATGGACGCCAAAAATGGTCTGGTGTCAGCAGGGCGTTGTGGACCTTGTTTTTCAGAAACGTCTTGAACAATATGGAATTTCTGTTGTTATGGACGCATGTCCCTATGCGCTGAGAAGCTTTTTGTAATGTTGTCTACTCGTCCTTTTCGAATGGAAACAGAGTTTAAGCCCCAAGGCGATCAACCTCGGGCCATTGAGCAAATTCTGGAATCAATCGGGAATGGTGAGAAGCATGTTACACTTCTGGGGGTTACGGGTTCGGGCAAGACGTTTACGATGGCCAGGACCATTGAGGCTCTAAATCGGCCCGCTCTAATTATGGCCCCCAACAAAACTCTTGCCGCACAGCTCTATCAGGAGTTTAAGCGATTTTTCCCCGATAACGCGGTCGAGTATTTTGTCAGCTACTACGACTATTATCAGCCAGAGGCCTATGTCGCTTCCACCGATACTTATATTGATAAAGAAGCGACTATCAATAAAGATATTGAGAAACTACGCCTCAGTGCGACTCGCTCTCTGCTTGAACGACGCGATGTGGTGATCGTGGCTTCTGTATCTTGTATTTATGGCTTGGGTTCGCCTGACTTTTATAGCGGTCTCACAGTTAAGCTGAAGATGGGTGAAGATTATGATCGCCAACAGTTCCTTCGGGATCTGGTTCATATTCAGTACATGCGAAACCACAGTGCGTTTTATCCCGGAACATTCAGGGTTCGGGGTGATACCGTGGAGGTTTACCTGCCCTATGAAGATCTTGGCTACCGTATTGAATTCTTTGGCGATGAAATAGATTATCTTGCGTCTTTTGATCCTCTCACCGGTAAAACCCGTGAGAAATTGGAGTATATGAATATCTTTCCGTCCACCCACTTTGTGACGCCTCAAGATCGCCTTCAGGCTGCTATTGGACAAATAAAGGTGGAATTGGATGAGCAGGTTTTGGCGCTTAACAAAGCCAATCGTCTCCTTGAAGCCCAGCGATTAAGCCAGAGAACTCAATTTGATTTGGAAATGTTGGCCGAAACCGGGTTTTGCCATGGGATTGAGAATTACTCAAGGCATTTGGATGGCCGTCCACCGGGCTCGCCTCCTTCCACGCTTATCGACTACTTTCCCGACGATTATCTGCTTTTTATCGATGAAAGCCACGTTACCGTTTCTCAGACGGGCGGCATGTTCAAGGGCGATCGCAGTAGAAAAAACAATCTAGTAGAGTACGGTTTCCGGCTCCCCTCTGCTGTAGACAACAGGCCTTTGAAAATAGACGAGTTCTGGGAGAGGACTGGCCAGGTTGTATTTGTTTCAGCGACTCCAGGCAACTATGAGCTAGAAGCTTGCAACCATGAAGTTATTGAACAGATCATTCGGCCCACCGGTCTTACAGACCCTGAGATTGACGTCCGGCCTATAAAAAATCAGATCGACGACCTTCTAGAAGAAATCAGAAAGCGGATAGATGCAAATGAACGGGTTCTGGTTACAACACTTACAAAGAGGATGGCTGAAGATCTTTCCGAATACCTTCAGTCCAATGGCGTTAAGGTTACCTACCTCCATTCAGAGATCGACACCATTGATCGGTTGGAGATTCTTCAGAATCTCAGGCTTGGAGTGTTTGATGTTCTGGTGGGGATCAACTTATTGCGTGAAGGCCTTGATCTTCCAGAGGTTTCTCTTGTTGCAATTTTGGACGCAGATAAACAGGGCTTCCTCAGGTCACCTCGTTCTCTCATCCAAACCGTAGGCAGAGCGGCGCGAAACGTGAATGGTCGGGTGATTATGTATGCGGACGCCATTTCGGACGCTATGAAAGAGACTATCGAAGAAACTGACCGTAGACGCAGCATCCAGCGGGAGTATAACGAGAAAATGGGAATCACTCCCAAATCGGTTGTTCGTTCTCTCGAAGATTCCATGGGCGATCTCTACGAATCCGACTACTCAACATCCCGGTCCATTAAGAAGTCGGATCACTTCAAGTCAAAGGAAACTGCTTATGCAGAAGTTGCTCGATTGGAGAAAGAGATGATTGCCCACGCGGAATCTCTGGAATTCGAAAAGGCTGCGGAAATCCGCGATAGAATTGCGGCTATTAAAGAACAGGCACTTGAATTGCGTTGAGTTTTGCTTCTCATAAGGTCAAAAAAATCACCAGATGGCCCCTTTTCGTGGGGATTATTTCAAACAAATTCAAGAAAGCAGAAAATTCTCTTGTATTGAAAGGGTGATCCGCGATACTTTATGCTGTTGGGCGGCATATTGGGACGGCCTATTGCGCGTTTCGCCGGGTGACAAGTTTAAAGAGAAAGCGTTGGGTTTTTATCATGGGATTAAGTATTTCCGGACTTTTTTCGGCATTTAGCAGAGATCTTGCGATCGATTTGGGAACAGCGAACACCCTTGTCTATGCAAAGGGCCTTGGAATTGTGGTTCGTGAGCCGTCCATTGTGGCTATCAAGTTGGGCGAGCGGGGCGATAATAAAGTGCAGGCAGTTGGTGATGAAGCCAAGAAAATGTTGGGAAGAACACCAAATAATATAGTGGCTATCCGGCCTATGCGAGATGGCGTTATTGCAGATTTTGAGGCAGCGGAACAGATGCTTAGCCATTTTATCAGCAAGGCTCAGCGGAAATCATCCATGTTCAATTGGTTTCAATCTGACGTTATTATTGGGGTGCCTGCTGAAATTACTCAAGTTGAGCGACGAGCCGTGCGAGATAGCGCCAAGAAGGCTGGGGCTGCGGATGTTTATCTCGTTGAGGAAGCCATGTCTGCCGCCATTGGAGCCGGCTTGCCCGTAACGGCTCCTACAGGCAATATGATCGTTGACATTGGTGGTGGCTCAACCGACGTGGCCGTGATCTCCCTTTCAGGCATTGTTTACACCAAAACCCTTAAAGTGGCTGGAAATGCCATGGACGAAAACATTGTTCAGTATATCAAGCGCAAATACCGACTTCTTATAGGTGAACGAACAGCCGAGAATATTAAAACCCAAGTGGGCAGCGCCTATCGGCTTGAAGAGCCCATGGAAATGGAAATCAAGGGGCGTTCTCTGGAAAGCGGCATTCCCAAGACTTTAGTAATCAATGATACCGAAATTCGAGAAGCTCTTGCCGATACTGTGGACGCTATAGTTGAGACTATTAAAATTGCCCTTGAGAGAACGCCGCCGGAATTAGCGGCGGATCTGGTGGACAAAGGCATCATTCTCACCGGTGGCGGCAGTCTTTTAAAAAATTTGGATGTCCGAATTCGCGAAGAAACAAATTTACCGGTTAGCATTGCGGAAGAGCCTTTGCTCAGCGTGGTTATGGGTGTTGGAAAAATGCTGTCGGATTCCAAACTGTTGAAATCCGTGTGCCAGAAAAGCTAAGGTTCAAACTTGCTTGAAATTCTTAAAGTTGGGGGAACGAAAGGAATATGGCGGGCTTCAGCGGCCTTATCAAGAAGTATCCGGGATTTAGCACCCTTCTTGCGTTGGAGTTCGTTCTTCTGCTGATCATTTCCTATCAGGTTAAGGTTGATGAGCGTTTAACTCTCTTGGAAAAAGTAGGCCTGATGATTTTTGGCCCTGTTCAGGACATTAATCACGAGATCGTGGGTTCGGTTTCCAGGACGGTTGATGAAAAACGGAGCCATGAAGTTTTGGCCACAGAGAACCTGGCTTTAAAAAAAGAGCTTATCGATTTTAACCGCCTCAAAACACTTTATATTGAATCCGAAATGGAGAATGACCGGCTTCGCTCTCTTCTCGCCTTGCCTGAAGACGATGGGTGGGGTTATATTCACGCTCAAGTAATTGGCCGGAACCATAGGCGGGGCGACTATATGCTTACGATCAATAAAGGCTCCTCTGATGGGATTAGGCGAGATCAAGGCGTGGTGGGTCCCGATGGCGTGGTCGGCGTTGTTTGGGAGGTTTCCGGCAGTTACGCAAAGATTATTCCTCTCAACAATCCTAGAGCCGTTGTCGCATCCCTGTTGCAAAACTCCAGATATCAGGAGAGTTATGTTGTGGGAAATGAGGGGGCTGAAGCTCGCCTTGAGAACTTTCCCAATTTTGAGACAATTTCCCGTGGTGATTTGGTTCTCACCTCAGGTTTGGATGGCATTTTTCCCAAGGGCCATCATATTGGACGAGTTATTGTTCCAACCGTCACCCAAAATAATGCACCGCTTATCCAGTTGAGCACCGATTTCACTCGCCTTGAACTGGTCTCCGTGGTTGTGCCCATTTGTGAAGATGAGGTGGGTCATGACGTGGAGTAAGTTTTCATTGGGCTTTCTGGCGATTGTGCTTTTGTCTTTTGGCAAATCGCAGATTACTGAATACTGGGTTCCTATTGAGTTCAGCTTCTTCCTTATTTTTCTCATTATTCGAAACAGCAGCATGCAACGGGCTTTGCTCATGACCTTTGTCCTTTCGGTGGGCCTTGACATCATTTTTCAAATTGGCCATGTAAAGGGTTTAAGCGCCATGGGCCAGCTGGTGATGGTTTTTTTCCTTATTGAAGCCAGGCGCTATGTCATCCCTGCTCATACCGACCTTTTCCTCGTGGGCTGCTTTTCCCTTTTCTATTTGGGGAATTATTATATAACTGGATGGATCAGCGGAATTTTGGGTATTCAATTTCAAGAGGTTCCTCTTGTTAACCTTCTTTTCTTTTCTCTTTTCCACACAGTCCTCTTTGGGGTTCTTACTCTGGCAATCCTCAGGATAAAGCGGGGTAGGAAATGAAGCTAGCAGCCGATCCCCTTGCATTTCGCGGTAGGATTCTTTTCCTTACTGCTTTGGTGGTTTTTGGCTTTTTCATCGTTCTGATTGGCTATTATCGAGTTCAAATACTTAATCAAGAACGTTATGAGGCTTTGGGGGAAAAATATCGAATAAAAAAAACAAGAGCCAAGGCAACCCGAGGCCTGATCTATGATCGAAACGAGAACCTGATAACTCAAAACATGCCCACCTACAACCTGGTATTTCAGAGAGATGAAATGAGCGAGAACTGGCGCACGCTTAAATCCAAACTTTCCCGTTTTCTCGCAATCTCTGAAGAGGAGTTGGATAAACGCTACGCCAGACGATCTCATCTCCTTTCTCAACCCATTCTTCTTAAGGAAGATATTACCTATAAGGAGTCGTTGCGCATAATGCGCCACAAGTTACGATTTCCCGGTTTAGCTATCGAAACTGCTGAAAAACGTTTTTATTCCCATCACGAGCTTTTTGCTCATGTTTTGGGGTATGTTGGGGAGGCGACCAAAGAACAACTGGATGCCAATGAAAAGTTGCGCATGGGCGATATTGTAGGGAAAAACGGCATCGAGTTGGCCTACAATGAACAATTAACCGGTGAAGACGGTTCCCGCACAATTCACATCGATTCCCGTGGGGTTTACCGCTCAAATGAGATAAGCAAGGAACCTATTGCTGGCGATGACCTTTATCTTACACTTGATATAGAGCTTCAGGAATTGGCTATGGAGGCTCTTGGCGATCATAGTGGCTCCATCGTTATGATGGATATTCAAACCGGGGGCATTTTGGTTTATATTTCGGCGCCTGCGTTTGATCCCAATCTGTTCACTACCGGAATTTCCAGAAAAGATTGGGAGGCCCTGATCAATTTGCCAACCAGGCCTTTTCTAAACAGACCAGTTCAAGGTGCTTATGCGCCGGGATCTGTATTCAAGCTGGTTACAGCTCTCACTGCACTTAAGCACCGTAAAATTACCCCGGAAACGAAACATTTCTGCGCAGGTCAAATCACCCACTACAATCATGAATTCAAATGTCACAATCGAGCCGGCCATGGTTGGGTAGATCTGGAGAAGGCAATTCAAACCTCTTGCAATGTGTTTTTCTGGCAGGTGAGTATGGATCTGGCGGCCACTGAGCTTGCAGAAGTGGCAAGGGATTTGGGTTTTGGGAGAGATACCGGGATTGATCTCATAGGAGAAAAGCCAGGCCTTATGCCTACTCCTGAATGGAAGAAGACTTACATGAAGGAGATTTGGTATCCTGGCGACACATTGAACATATCTGTTGGCCAGGGGAGTTTACTTGCAACCCCAATTCAAATCGTGCAGTTGATGGGCATTTTGGGATCAAGAGGCAAGGCTCCGCAGCCACATCTTTTATTAAAAAGAGTTAGTGAGGGCCGAACTATTGTTGAAAAGAAAGAGCATGGAATTGTACCTTCCATTGATCCCAACCATTACGAATTGTTGGTGAGGGCGATGTGGCAAGTTGTGAATGGTAGTGAGGGAACTGGTTCCGGCGCTAGGGTTCCAGACTTTGACGTCTGTGGCAAAACTGGAACGGCTCAGCTAAAAACATTTACCAGTGATGAAGAACATAAAAATGAAAAGTTTAAAAATGCATGGTTTGCAGGCTTTGCTCCTAGAGACAACGCGCGTGTTGCCATTATGGTTCTTGTGGAGAAAGCGAAGTCAGGCGGCGCTGCGGCGGCCCCCATTGCCAAGCGTCTTTTCCAGGCCTACAAGGAACGTATGAAGGAAGAGAATCCCTCATGAGTAGAATTAGTCTGTTGGATCGCTGGTCCTTTCTAGCAACATGCGCTTTGTCCATCCTGGGAATTCTTTTTATCCGATCAGCCACTCATGAAACAGCGAATATTATTTGGATAAAGCAAACGGTCTTTTTTTTCGCTGGTTTGGTCTTTTATTTCCTGATAAGCCTTTTAGATTACAAGAAAATGATAAGTCATGCGAACCATTTATATGTGCTGGGTATTTTAAGCCTTGTATTTGTGCTGGTCTTTGGCGACAAGATTAATGGCGCCAGATCCTGGTTTCGTCTGCCGTTTTTCAGTGTTCAACCATCTGAGTTTGTTAAAATAATAACCTGCCTGGTGTCGGTGAAATACTTTTCAAAATTTCAGGGGGGTAGTTCCAGTTTTTGGGAGTTCATCGTTTCCTCCATACTCGTGGGCATTCCTTTTGTTTTAATTGTTTTACAGCCAGATATGGGCACAGCTCTAGTCTATTTGCCCCTTTTTGTAATTCCCAACTTCTTAACAGGAAAAAAGGAGGGTATTTGGGTAACGGTTGCTGGGTTGTTTGTTGTCGGAATATTGATATTGGGTGTAGTGGTCAAGCCTAACTGGGTTTTCTTCCTCAAAGATTACCAGAAGGCCAGAATTGTGTCTTTCATTTATCCTGAGGCTGATACCTCCAACAAGGGTTATCAGGTTCATCAGTCAAAGATAAGCATTGGTCAGGGGGGGCTTTTCGGCATGGGTTTGGGAAAAGGAAAACAAACCCATTTGGGCTTTCTCCCGGCTCAGCATAACGATTTTATTTTGGCTGTGGCCGCCGAAGAAACCGGTTTTCTGGGAATTTTTCTGATATTTTGTTTGTTCCTTGTGATTTTTCTACGGGGATTTGTGACCGCTCTCGAAGCAGGCGATGCTATGGGCAGTTGCCTTGTGGTGTTAGTTATAGGTACTCTTTTTACTCAGACCCTTTTTAATGCTGCGATGCTGGTTGGAATGGCTCCAACCACGGGCATTCCCTGCCCCCTTTTAAGCTCAGGCGGTAGTAGTTATCTGACCACCATGGGGCTGTTGGGTCTTATTCAATCGGTGAGAACCCATAGGTTTGTAAATCAGTAAGTTGGGTTTATTGAAATTTTCTTTTGCACAGCAATATTGAATCAGAATTGATCTGACGGTAATTGGACCTGATGGCTGAATACGGCGTTCTCTAGGGGGTGAAAGGGGTCCTAGCTGCCATTTCATTCATTAGCTTTCCCAAGACTTCTAAATTGGCCGGAGGAAATTCTCTAGACGACAGTTCTGAGTAATGCAGCCATTCAACGGTGGTGGACTCCAAAGGTTTAACAAGGTTTGGATCGTTCTTGGGGTAGGCGAGGTAGAACTTCAAGTGGACCGTTTTTTCTGGATAAGGCCATGTAATTTCATTGAATAATTCACCAATCCTGATTTCAAGCCCGGTTTCCTCTTTCACTTCGCGGCATAATGCTGCCTCATCAGATTCACCCACCTCTGGTTTTCCCCCCGGGAATTCCCAAAAACCTGCTAAATGGGCGCCTTTTTTCCTTCTGGCGATTAGAATTCGAGGACCATTGATGATGAGGGCTACAACAACTTTAATACTCATGATGATTCCTTGATGGAAATACTGGGGGAATCGGGCGAATTGTCCCTTTTTTTGGCGTCAAAAGGAATCTCCAGGGAAAAGGTGGAACCAGGATTTGGACTGTTGTTAAAGGCTCTCAGCTTACCATTCATCTCGCGAGCTGCATTGGCACAATAATGTAGACCAAATCCATCTCTTCCGTCCTTGGTCGTGTAACCATGAAAAAAGATACGATCCATGGCTTTCTCATCAACACCAATTCCGTTGTCGATCATCTGAATTTGGACCACCCCTTGATTCAAGCGCGTGACAATTCTAACCTCAGGTTCCTGTACGCCTTCCTGATCAACCGCCTCATATGCATTGGTCAAAAGATGAATGATCACCTGCTTTAACTTGGCCTTTTGGACCTGAATTTCGGGCAGGGGTTGGTAGTCGCGATAGAGGGTAATATTCCGGTCTCGCGCTTCGGTAGATTGTGCGTCCAGAATTCTGTTAAGGAACTTATTGATGTCCAGGAATTCATAAAAAGCACCTGCCGTTTGAGCGTGTGACTTCTGAGCCCGTATGATATCATTCAGCCTTAAGATTTGCGTATCTAAGGATTTAATCCGTTCCAGCAATTGACCTTGGCCCTTGTTTAGAGTTTCCGAAATTTTGTTGAGGGCGGGGATGACCTGCTTCCCCCTTGGGTCATTCTCTAGGAAATCTGAAAGGTTGCTTTTGTTTTCATTTATGAGGTCCACCAAACGAGCAAGGAAAGCTGTTTTCAGCCCCTGTACATCTTTGCCAATAATGCTTGAATTGACATTGACGCTGTTTAGAGCATTTCCAATCTCGTGTAAGACGTTGGTTGCAACGTCAGCCATACCGGCTTGATGCGCTGCTTTAACCAATTCTTCCTGTGTGCGAACCAGGTTGGAGTTGGCAATCTCCAGAGCCCGTGTTCTCTTGGTAACCAAATCCTGGAGTTTTTGTTCTCTTGAGACCAGTTGCCTGATCCTTAATCGAAAAACCCCTCTTGCAAGGAGGACGATTGTCAGGATGGCGATTAGAGAAAACCACCAGGTTTGAAAATACCTGGGCATAATTTTGAATTTGAAAGATGCGCCCTCTAAATTGCGATAGCCTTTCTCGCCATGGGTGATTACCTTGAAGGTGTAATCACCGGGCGGTAAGCTCCCGTAGTATGCAACTCTCCGTTGGCCTGCGTCTCTCCAGTCATCATCATAGTCGTCTACCATGTATCGGAACTTTATTTTGTGGGGTTCTCCATAGCTTAAGGCTGTATAGTGGACTTCAAAACTACGCCCCCCGGTTCTGTATTTGGGAATATCTCCGGTTGAAATAGCAGGTGGATCGCTCCGGACTTCTTCGATTAAAATCGGTGGCGGCTTCTCATTGACTTTAATGCTGTTGGGGTTGAATTTTACTAACCCTTTCGCTGTGGTATACCAAATAACGCCGTCGGTGTCTTGAAGGGAGGTAGAGGAGCCTGCAAAATTGGATTCTGGGCTTCTCATGCCCTCCGAGACACTATAACTCTTGCAGGAAACATGGTCTAATTTGCCATCAAGGAAGTCATTGAGTTTGGATTTTTCTACGGTGTAGACTGCTTTATTGCTATTGAACCAGAAAAAGCCATTGTGGTCCTCCACGATACTGTAGGCCAAGCTATCATATAGACCGTCTTTAACTCCAATATTTGCAAATCGACCATCGCGGTAACGGCTAAGTCCATCAGTAGTCCCTATCCAAATGTCACCAGAATCGTCTTGATAAAAGCTGACAACCGTATTTCCCGCCAGACCATCTTCAATATTATAAGTATTTATCTTCCCTTCCCGTATGAGATTAAGACCCTGTCCTGCTGTTCCGACCCATACACGTCCATCTCTGTCTTCCAATACCGTATAAATCAGATTGGAGCTCAAGCCGTCATCTGTGGAGATATTTCGAAAATTCCCGTCTTTGTAATGATCTAAACCTCCTCCATAGGTTCCAATCCAAAACCCGCCTTCTCTATGAGGGACTAAGGTTCTGATCATGTTGTCGCTTAGACCGTTTTGGGTAGTGAAAACAGTGATTTTAGTCCCACTGATTCGATTTAATCCACTATATCGGTTCCCCACCCAGATATCACCGTGTTCGTCTTCCATTAATACGTAAACACTGTTGCTCGCTAACCCCTGTTCTTTGGCTATAACCCGAATATTGTGACCATCCATATGAACAACGCCAGCGCGGGTGCCTACCCAATATGCGCCTTCCCGATCTTTAATGATGCCTCGGGTTCCATTATCGGGAAAACCCTCTGGTTCCCCAAAACAGGTTACAATGCCATCTCTGAATTGGTAAAGGCTGTCTGTCCAAGCCCCAACCCAAAGATTGCCCTCCCAGTCTTCGGTAATGTGTAGAATATGATCTCGAGGTTCAACATCTTCATGCAGCATCATTTTTCCGTCATAAAAGCGGTTTAAACCAGACATTGTCCCTATCCAAAGAATGCCGTTTCGATCTTGATAGAGGCTTTGCACAAAATCGTCGTTTAAGCCATCTTTCGAAGTGAAATGGGTCATTTTCCCTTCAAGTAATCGGGTTAAGCCTTTTTCTGAGCCGATCCATACCGCACTATCATCTGTTCTGCAAAGTGTTGTTATCTTATTGTTTAGCAAACCCGTTTTTTCCGAATATATTTGAAAGGAACTATTTTCAAAAAATGCGAGGCCATTCCCTGTGCCAATCCAAAGAGAGCCGTCTGTTTCAGTCATGAGTGCTTGGATCAGATTGTCCGGGAGGCCGTTAGATGTTGTGTATTTTAAAAACTGTCCACTTTGGAATCGATATAACCCGAAATCTGCTCCAAACCATAGGGTCCCTGGTTCTGTTTCCACAATTCCTGAAATTCTGCCCTCCGGCGCGTTTTCCATATGGCTGTAAGTGGTGAAAGCGCCATCGCGGTAGCTTAAGATGCTGCGGCTTGTGCCAATCCATAACCGCTTTTCACTGTCTTCGAATAAAGCTGAAATATTGTTTAGCCGAATTTCATTCTCATAGTGATCGAAAACTCGGAATCTAGAACCGTCGAACCTGACAAGCCCTTCCTGGGTCCCCATCCAAATATATCCGTCTGATGTTTGAAGGATGGTTTGAACAGAGGTTTGAGGCAGGCCCTCCTCCAAGCCCCAATGTTTCCTGATGTATTGGGAAATTCGTTTTTGAGGGTCCATTCCCCTTAAGGTCGGTAGAAAAACCAGAAAAAAAGGCAATAAAATTAATCCGATCAAATTCTTAGGGTGAATGGCATTGTGCTGCATTGAAGAACTTCTGCTTTTTTATATCGTCGGTTGGGAACAGGCTGGACATTTTTTAAAATGGCCAAGGCTGTCTATGTTGTTGACGATTTTCCCCTGCCCTCATTTTTTATGATTGTATCAGGGTTCTTCTGAAAGACAAAATTACAAAATGGATAGTCTTTGAAAATCCAATCAACTTTCCTCCCTCAGAAGTGTTTGTTGGGTGAAATTGACATCTGGATTATCTTGAAGCAGATCCCCAGGGCGAAAGGCGTTTAAAAGAAAAATTGTTGCATATGAGCCGGACGGCAGTGAGAAATGAAGATGGAATATCTCTTTATCCTGCTGAGCTTTGTGAATCTCTGGCTTAATGAATAATGGGCGTCGAGTCCCTCTAGCTATTTTCCCCCATTTTCGGAAGCTCTCTGGTTCCAGGTCGTACTTCTCCAGAAATTGGAGTTCCCGATTGGTGTGCTTATTCTTGTAACCGAAAATGGGACCGGTTGGCACTGCCTCTCCCGTTTTAAATCGGGCTAAAAGTGTTTTGTCTAGAGGAGCTTCAAAAAATCGCTTTCCATTAGCAGTTGTCCATAAATCGTCTTCCCTGGCAGTAAGCCCCTCCGTCTGAAGTCTTTCCCGAAGCCAGACATTGAACAAGAGGCTTTGTAGCTGAGATATGGCAAAGCGTTTCTTGCCTGATTTTTTGAGTTCCCGAATGGCCTTGTCTGAATTTTGAAAATCCGATCCAAACCGTTGGCCTCCGTAGAAGTTAGGGAATAAAGAGGACCAGGTTGGCCAGTTGATTTGTTGGCCTTCATAAGACAAAATCAGGGTAAATGAGTTTGCCTTTATATGCCCGGTTGCGAGGGTGTTTTCGTGCCGGGATACCTGGAGAACTTCCAGGTCATCCTGGCCGTTGGTGGTCTCCAATGAGTTTTTTTGATAGCATTCCGGCCATGAAAGCCATTGTATTGAAGTTGCCTGGGAGTCTTTCATGCCCGCATGCCGAATGTGCTTCAGAGGGACCCCGGTCCATTCGGACATTCGGCGCTCTACCCAAGGTGTTGAGCAGTTTTTTTTGCGGATTTTCACAAAAACATAGGGTCCCGTACCGGATGGTTCGTAGAAAAGCTTTTCTTCAACATGGAACGAATCAGCTGTTTGTTGAAAAGTAATCCTGGTCATTTACTTCGCCTTTTCCCGTGCAGACTTCTTTGTTGGACGGGCGAAAAACATTAACATTATCTGTAGAAAAGATCCAGCGGGGAAATAAGGTGGTCGTTTTTTTAGAGTGATGGGGGAGCTGTTTAATGGCTATGGGCTTCAGCCGGTGGTTTTCGATGTAACGAGTTTAGAACATTCGGGGTAGGTGTTTAGGATTTTCTCTTCCAGGTTGAGTTCGTCTAATCCAGGTCTCCCCAACCAATAAATGCGCCAGCTTTGAGGTCGCGCCTTAGTTTTTTTCCGCAAATCTGTTTTTCAAAGTAGGGGGAGATTCCGGTTGCCGGTCGAAGAGAAATGAGATCTTTTGGTCCAATTTCCCTTCCCTTGGGAACGTCTCTGGCCATAGCCAGGCTTCTTCGCAGCTCATCTCGGTTTGCCATTTCTGCAAAAGTGGGCTTTTTTATACCGTCTCCCATTGCGGCTTCCAGAACCCTGATTTTTTTTACCATGTCTTGGAAAAGCCCTTGTTCCAAGGCTGCCTTGTGTTGATGTCCTTCTTGGGACTTATCTAGAGTAAGCATTTTCTCGATTATACACGCGCCTAGCGCAACGGCTCCAATAGCCACTTCTATATTGGGTGAAGGGTCGTAAAGGCCGATGGCCAGTCGAAGAGAGGTGGACATAACGGCCATTGCTCTCAGATTGAGATCACCGGGGTCAGCCGGGTAGGCAGAAACACCATGGAGCAAGATCAGGCGATGACAACCTTCACGGCGCATGGCCCCGACGGCCTGGTCTACTTCACCGAGATACGTCATTCCAGTGGATAGGATGACGGGCTTTCCTTTTTTTGCAATATGACGCAGGAGAGAGTGGTTGGTTACTTCTCCCGAGTCTATGGTGAAAACACTTTGGCCCATACCATCCAAATCATCAACGCTTCGTTTATCGTATGGAGTGGACAGAAAAATGATGCCACGTTCCACGCAATGGCTTTTTAGGGTGCAAATGTCGTCCAGAGACAGTTGAATACTCTGCAATCTGTCAAGGGTCTCTTTGTTTTGGGCTGTCTGGTTTTGGTCCACAATGTACTCGGAATAATAGCTCTTGAGCTTCACTGCGTCCGCACCTGCCTCAGAAGCAGCATCAACCAGGCGAAGGGCGGTTTCGATATCGCCATTATGAGTTTCCCCAATATCGGCGATAATGAAAGCCGGTTGTCCGGAACCTATCTTTTTATTATTGATTTCTATGTAGGGTATCATATGATCCAGCCTCAGTTTAAGAGATGAGTTAGATATCATGGCAATATTTGGGACATTTGAGATGGGTGGACTTGAATGATTCGCACTCGGGTCAACCTTGTCCGGGTAATGCCTGGTGCCCGTATGATGGCATTTTACGCTACAAACCGCAATATATTGATGAAAAATGATGTGTTTTCTTGCCTGGCTCTCCTCCTCAAGACCTTCTTGTTCAGTTTCATTTGGCGCTATAATGCATAGGCTTGGTTATTTTGGGTGTTTGGGAAAAATTGAGATATGTGTTAAGGTGGCGGGTGTGGAATTCCTGCGTCCATGTTTTCCCAGACGATAGGCATGGCTTTTTGAATTTTCTAAAAAAGAAGTCGTTTAACTTAAAGATTTGTTGATTTTGTTCGATATTCATAGGAGCGGGCGATTCGTCGGATTTGGAATGAAGGTAGAAAATTTTTGAACCACAAGTAGCCTGTTGGATTTTGGAGAGACATTGATTTTCAGTGTTTAGGGAGATGGAGGAATACGTTTGAATGCAACTGGTTACAAGATTGTGGGTCAACTTTCTCACGGAGAGTCTTTCCATTTGTAT
The DNA here is from genome assembly GCA_050294955.1 of Holophagae bacterium. Lineage (GTDB taxonomy): Bacteria > Acidobacteriota > Holophagae > Acanthopleuribacterales > Acanthopleuribacteraceae > JBNKOV01. Next base: position 3,373 of record JBNKOV010000012.1, on the reverse strand, counting down.
TCCTTGCTTGGGAACAATTACGACCAGTCTTTGGTGCATAATTTTTATGGCGTATTCAGGAAGTGCTTGTGTTTTCGGTGTGCGGCCCCTAAAATTTTTGAACAAATTGTGGCCTTTCGTTTTAGGGTTTTCCCTTGTGTTCCGATAAAATCATACTGAAGGTTATTGAACCAATTCTGATGCGGTAAGGATCGGGTAATGTCAGATTTCGAATTTGAAGATGCCGAACTCATTAATGGATTTCGAGAAGAAAGCCTGGAACATATTGAGGTTGTGGAGACGAAGTTGCTGGATTTGGAATCCGGCGGAGTCAATCCAAGTGATATCAATGAAATTTTTCGCTCCATTCATACCATTAAAGGGGGGAGCGGCTTCCTGGGCTTTGAAGCAGTTAAAGAGTTGTCCCATGGAATGGAAAGCCTGTTGGACATGATTCGAAACGGAAAACGGGAGTTAACATCCGAAGCGGCAGACGTGCTGTTGCGTGGTTCCGACCTTCTCAAGGCCATGATGAATGATCTAGCTAACCAGGATGACATTCCCATTAAAGAGGAACTACACATATTGGAACAGTTGATAAATGGTGAGCCTGTTGGCGAGGTTCCCAGTGAAACTGTATCTGAGCCTGAGTCCGAGCCCGAAGTAGAGGTGATTGCGAGTACTCCTCCTGATGAGAAGGGGGCTCTGCCGCTCATTAGTAAAGAAGAGTTGGAAAGTTATCAAAATAAAGGTTTTAATGTCTATCGGCTTCCTTTTGTCAAAGAGGGACATTTGGACAAGAGAATAAAAAAGAATTTCGATACTTTCCAAGCATACTTGAACTCCTTTGGCTGCCTTGTTTGGGAAGATGGGAAGTTGGAGGACGATTCAGTCTCTGAAGCGGAGATTGTATTTGCTACGGTGTTGGATGCAGATTTCGCCTCTGCTTCTTTAAAGGTATCTTCAGACGATCTTAGCAAACTCAGTCGAGATGACTGTGCAAAACTACATGAAGTAGTGGCGCCACCGGTTGTTCAGAAGTCTGTAGAACAACCTGCTAAACAACCAGATAAGCCAGTTGAACTGAAAAAAAATGAAGCTCCAAAATCGGCTGCTGGTGCTCCAAAAAAAGCGTCACCAGCGAAGGTAGGACCAGAGCCGCCTACCAAAAGAAAAGCGAGTGCGGCGGCTGCACCAGCTACGACTTCCACAATTCGTGTGAATACTGGCCTGTTGAACAAATTAATGAATCTTGCTGGTGAGTTGATTCTATCCCGAAACCAGCTTGTCCAGAAGTTGGACAACAAGGATCTTCCTGAGCTTCAAAGCTTGAACCAGAGACTTTCTGAACTTCAGGAAAGCGTTATGCAGACAAGGCTTCAGCAGGTTGGAGCAGTCTTCAACAAAGTGCCCCGCATGGTGCGTGATTTGTCTCGATCCCTGGGCAAAAAAATCGAGGTTGAGCTGGATGGCGTGGATGTTGAATTAGATCGAACCATTATCGACTCAATAACAGACCCCCTGACCCATCTTGTTCGCAACAGTATCGATCACGGTATTGAAATGCCTGAGGAGCGTCTCCATGCAGGGAAGACCGGTCATGGAACCCTCAGCCTTAGAGCCTACCATGAAGGTGGGCAGGTGAATTTGGAAATCAAAGACGATGGCAAGGGCATTGATCCAGAGGTCTTGAAGGTGAAGGCTGTAGAAAAAGGTCTTTGCACTAAAATAATGATTGTGGCCAACTCCGACATGATATAGACTTGAGGTTTGATGCATATGAAAGTAGACTCCTGGAGCTTTCCAGAAAGTATTTGCACGCCTGAATCCAAGTCTATATGTGGTCAAGGCTGTCATCACAAGCTGCTGCTGTTCTGGAATCCGAATGCCGTCGGCGCGAATGCAACTCCGTTTCGTTCCTGTCCGTCGTTCCTAAGCAACAAAACAGAACACATGTTTCCATTGTCTAAATAAGATGAATAAGAAGTTAGGAACGAGGATACCTGATTGTTTAGTTGGCGCGCACGAGCTCGAGTAATTGCACCAGAAATCTGTTTCGTTCACATGCAGACCATAGGCGATATGGTCAATGAATTCAAAGCCATTCTCAAAATCGGGCTCAAAACCCTCAATGCTCCATGGCTCGTAGCCTGGCTTGAAGACGCCATTGTAATTCGTGTTGTCGAAAAATACGATTTCCTTGCGGTCAAACAGTTTAACCGAAGCCTGTTCTACATACCCGTGTTCGTCCTCTAATTTTTTGGGCGATTTAATGGGAATGGCGTTGGCGTCCATGGCGACCTTCCAGGCTTCCTGCACATCCTCCACCGCGAAGGCCACCCGAGATACGCCATTGCCATGACGGTCTACAAAGGAAAGGATGTCGAAACAGGTGGGTTGCGCCGCCGATGTAATGACCAACGTCACATCGCCCTTGCCTAAAATATAGGAAACAATCCTCTTATTTCCGGTCTCCGGTCCGCAATAGCCCTTCAATTCAAAGCCAAGTGCCTTCACATGCCAATAGGCGACCATCTTCGCCATGCCCACGTAATACTCTATGTAGGCATAGGATATGTTTTTAAATACGTCACTCATCATCAGCCCCCCCGGGTTTCAGTCTCTTCACTCCATTAAACGAAAGCATGCCGTCTTCGTTTCCCATTAAGGATAATCATATCAGAAAATCCCGGACCCATGGCCGCCATCACACCTTAAAACGGGCGACCAGCTCGGTGAGATGCGTGGCTGTCTGATTCAGGTCCTCCGCGGACTGGCTGACATGTTCCGCGCCCCGAGCGCCTGCTGAACTGGCCCGATTCACTAAATTAATGTTGCGGGTAACCTCTTGAGACCGGTTGGCCGCCTCCACCGCATTTTCGGAAACAGACTCGGCCCGGGTGGCCATCTCGGCAATGCGGCCTGCGATGATGGAAATCTCCTCGTTGGTTTTACTTACCCGTTTGGAAACCTCGTGCATGCCATCAACCACACGACCAATATTCTCACCGTTTTCCTGTGTGGTGGCGCTCTGCTCTTCCACCGCCGCCGCGATGTCGTCCACCATCGAGTTCACCTGCTGAATAACCCCTTCTATGTCGCGAATCTCACCCACCGTCAACTCGGTGGTCTCGCGGATGGCGTCTACTCGGTTCTGAATCTCATGGGTGGCCTGATTGGTCTGCTTTGCAAGGGCTCGCACTTCATCGGCAACTACTGCAAACCCCGCGCCTGCGGAACCGGCCCGCGCCGCTTCAATGGTGGCGTTAAGCGCGAGGGTGGTGGTAAGCTCCGCAATTTCTTCGATGGCGGCAATCACCTCGCCAATCTCCTTGCTGGCTTTGGTCAATTCCTCTATATTGCGGGCCGCCTTTTCCACGGAGCCAACCGCATT